>DXFI01000136.1 GCA_019114565.1 Candidatus Desulfovibrio intestinigallinarum
ATGGGGGGCCTGGGGGGAAGGGAAACACCTCTCGCGCCAGCAGAGGGGTTTCCCTTCCCCCCAAAAAACAACGTACGAATAGTATGAACGGGCCTTAGTCCGTGCCGCAGCGGGAGATGGTACCGTTTTCGACCGTGAAGAGGGCGCTGCCGGCCTGCGTTTCGCGCAGCATGTCCGCCACATGGGGGTGACAGGTAAAGTAAATGAGCTGATGCGCGGGACCGTGGCGGCCTTCGCAGAGATCCACAAAGACGCGGGCCGTGCGCTGAGCGCGTTCGGGGTCGAAGTTGACGAGCACATCATCCATGATGATGGGCAGGGGAGACGCCTGCGCGGCATGGTTCTGGATGTAGGCCAGCCGCAGGGCCAGATAGGCCTGCTCCTGCGCGCCGCGGCTGAGAATATCGGGATCGACGCTCTCGCCGGAAGCGGAAAGGATGTGCAGCTCCCTGTTTTCCAGCGACGTGCTGATGCCGCGCCACTGGCCGCCGGTGATGCTTTCAAACAGGGTGGACGCCAGCCGGATGACCTGCGGCTGCCGTTCCTTTTCAAAGTTGCGCTTTGCCTGCAGCAGTACGGCGCGGGCAAGGGTCGCGCGGGCCCAGAGGCGCGCCGTGCGGTTCATGCTCTCCTGAAGCAGAGCCTTCTGCTGGGCCAGATCGGCGGGCTTTTCGGTATGCCCGAGGTTCTCCACCCGGGCGGCAAGAGCCGCCACTTCTTCCGCAAGGTTCTGCTCTTCGGCAACGCTGTCGGCAAGCTCGCTGCGCGCGGCGCTGCTGGCGCGTTCCTGCTCTTCCTGCGTCTGCCCGTTGAAGGACTCCAGAAAATCTTCCAGAGGCGTGTCGCCGGCGGCAAGACGCAGGGTGTCTTCCAGATCCGCCTGACGGCGGCGAATATCGCGCTGTTCGGCCAGCGCGGCGGCCTTGCGGAGGAAGTCTTCGGCATCCTGCGCCTCGGCCAGCGTAAAGAGGGCGCTTTCTCCGGCAAGAGCCTCGTCAAGCGCGGCATTGGCGGCGCGGCAGGCGTCGTTTTCCTCCGTAATGCGCAGTTCCAGACGCTCGCGTTCGCGCTGAGCCTCTTCCATGCGGGCGGCATCGTCAAGACAGGTGTCCAGAGCTTCGAGCCAGTCGCCGTTGTCGGCAACGGTTCTGTTCGTGGACTGGAGAATGTCGCGCAGCGGCGCGCGGAGCGCCTCGATTTCTTCCCGGTGCTGCGTGATTTCCGCCTGAGCGCGCTCCAGAGAGGCTTCGGCGGCAAGGCTGTTTTCCATGGAGGCAAAGGCTTCCCGGACGGTTTCAGGGGCGAGATCCTCGCCCAGCCCCAGCGCGGAAAGGCATTCGGCCCATTGCGACCGCGCATCGGCAAGACGGGCGTCGGCTTCCTGTAAGCGCAGTTCCTGCTCATCCCGCTGACGCCGCAGACGGTCGCGGTCATTCTGCCGGTTCTGCAGGGTGGCTTCCGCCTTGATGCGCTGCTCCCGGACGGCGTCGGCATCGCGGCAGCTGTCCAGCACCTGCCGCCCGGCTTCCTGAAGGGCGGCGGGGTCCTCGGGATCGGCGTCGCGCAGCCGTTCGGCCACGGGCGGCACGGCGCGGATCACTTCCTCGATGCGGCGGACATCCTCTTCCAGCGCGTCCACTTCGGACTGGGCGTCGTCAACCGTATGCCAGGCAACACGGGCCGCTTCGGCACGGGCAAAGAAGGCTTCGGCGGCTTCCGGGGCGGGCACGCTGCCCACGCCGAAGGTCTGCATGAACTCATGCCAGCGACGGCGGAGGTGCTGCACGGCCTGTTCCGCCTCGTGGGCCGCGCTCTGGAGACGGGAAAGCTCGGTGCGCGCCAGCGTCTGCTGGCGGCGGAGATCCTCAATATCCTTGCGCAGACGCTCGCCGCTGAAACACTGCTCGCGTTCCCGTTCAAGCGCCGCTTCGGCGGCATCCAGAGCAGTGGGTTCCATGCTTTCCGCCTGCGCCTGACGGCAGAGATTGTCGGCCTGCGTTTCCAGTTCGGCAAGATGCGCGGCGGCGGCTTCGCGGCGCGCGTGCAGCTGTTCCATAGCCTGTTTGTGGCGCTTGGCTTCCGGGCCGGAACGCGGCATGCCGCCGCTCAGGGCAAAGACGCCGCAGACCAGCACCAGATAGCCGGACCAGAGACTGATGGGCACGGACAGGGTCGGCGTCAGCGGCAGGCTTTCCATACCGAGCTGCCAGTGGGCAAGAAGAATGGCCCCGCCCGCCAGCATGAGCAGAACGCCCACTATCAGCAGCGGTATGCTCTTGATGGGCGCGGGCGGCTGTTCGGCGGCAATGCGCTGCTCAAGTTCCGCAAAACGCTCCCGCTCCGTTTCCAGAGTTCCCGCAAGGGAACGCAGACGACGTACGGCGGAGGCGCGGCTGTCCAGCGCGTCACGGCTGGGGCCGTCCAGAGCGCGCTGCTCTTCCCGCAGCAGGTCGATGCGCTGCTTGATGTCTTCCAGCTGGTATTCCGCCTGCTGCACATTCTGCTGGGCTTCTTCGGCGGCATGCAGGCCCTTCTGCATTTCTCCCGCAAGGCGGATGGCGTCGTCACGGCGGGCCAGCAGTTCATCCAGAAGGGTCTTGGCCTCGCCCCCGGCCAGACAGAGCGGATCATAGACGCGGGCAAAGGCGTTGATGGCGTTCTGGACGGCGCGCCGCCGCAGGGGCAGACGCTGGCGCGTTTCTTCCACCATGCCCAGCGCATGGCGCAGGGCGTCCCGCCCCTCGTCGGGCAGCAGGGCTTCCGGCTCGGGCAGATTGTTCAGCGCTTCCCGGGCGGCGACCACGTCGCGTTCGGCGTTCTCCACTTCGTTGTTGGCTTTGGAGAGCGCCAGCGCCGCCGACTGCTGCATGAGACCGGCGGCGATCATTTCCCGGGCCTGTTTTTCCATGTCTTCGCGGGCGAAGAGAGAACGATCCGTGCCGCGGATACGTTCACAGGTCCAGTCCGGACCCAGACGTTGCAGCTCCCGTTCCAGATCGGCGCGGGCCCGTTCCGCCAGGGCCTCCTGAAGCGGGATGGCGGCTTCGGCCTGCCGGTAGCTGGTCTTGCGCTCGGCCAGACGACGCAGGGCGGGCAGGGCGGTCAGCAGCGGCTGATTGATTTCTATGGCGTCGCGGCGTTCACGCAGGAGCAGAATTTTTTCCTGCTGCGCGGCCATGGTCCGGCGGCAGGCCTCGGCGGCTTCCTGAAGGCGTGCCAGACGCGCCGGACCGTCTTCGGGAAAGGCGGGGCAGATTTTTTCGGCGCGTTCCAGCTGCGCGCAGGCCTTGCGCCATTCGTCCCACTGCCGCCAGACGCCGAGGCGGCGTTCCAGATGGCGCAGATGATCTTCCAGCTCCGCGCGGCGGGCGCGCACGGCGTGCAGGCGCTCCCGCTTCTCGTGCAGGCTTCCGGCAAGGGCGTCGTACTGGGCGCTTTCCTCTTCCGCTTCCACCAGCGCCGCCCGCAGCTGTTCCCATTGCGTCAGCATCTCGTTGAGCTGCGGCTTTTTGCCGTTGACCTTGAACAGTTCGTCCGCCTGCTGCTCCAGACGGCGCAGGGCCTCGCCGGGGGAGCGCAGACCAAGACCGAAGCTGGCGCCGTAGAGGGCGTTGCGCACGCCGTCGGCGCTCAGGCTGGCAAAGGTCTGCAGTTCCGTCAGGCTGAAACCAAAAACGCTGCGGAAAACCTCGCGGCTGATGCCGCACATGAGCCGTTCCAGCACTTCCGGTTCACGGGGGTGTCCTTCGGCGTCGGCCAGCGTCAGAATGCCGCTGCCCGCGCCGGGCCGCCGCGTCAGTCGCAGAATGCCGTCCGACTCCGTCGCAAGCTCAAGACTGCCGCCTCCCTGCCCGCTGCGCGGCAGCGACAGGCGGCGGCCTTCGCGGCTGCGGGAGTCGGGATAGCCGGTAAGCATGGCGCGCAGAAATTCCAGACAGGTGGATTTGCCCGCCTCGTTGCGCCCCAGAAAGATGGTCAGACCCGGCGACAGATCTTCCACGGCGGCGTGGGAGAAAATGCCGAATTCGTCAATATGAAAGGAACGAATGTGCATTAACGGGCCTCCAGCAAATCAGCGCACAGGCGTTCGGCTTCGTCCAGCAGACGCCGGGTTTCTTCATCGTCCGGCGCATCCAGCGCGCCGCGGAACCGGGGATGGCGAAAGAGCGGATCGAGCGCCGGTCCGGCAAGGGAACGCAGAAGAGCCGGATCCGTGCGCATGGCTTCCATAAGACGCATTGTTTCGCCGAGCAGATCCTCCCGTTGCAGGTATTCCGCGCGTTCCGCCGGAGGGCGCGTTTCCACCACAAGGTCCTTGAGCCAGATTTTCGGAGATGCGGAACTGAGATGCAGGGTTCGTTCCGTAAGCTCCGCCTGAGTGGCGGGCTCGCGCAGCAACATGTCCAGAGGCGTGCGCCCCGTGCAGCGTACCCGCACGATGAGGGCTTCGCATTCCGGGCCTGTTTCGCGGGATGCATCGTCCAGCGTGGTCAGCAGGCGCTGTTCCACTTCGTCGATATGGGCGACGTCGTTCAGTTCCAGCAGGCGCTGCTGCCACTGGACGGACGAGAGCGGCACGAACTTTTCGCGGCAGATCCAGCCGCTGCCGTCGTTGGTCGCCGTGACGGAAAGGCAGCCGCGCGGCCCCTGTTCGTTGATATGCAGGCCCTGCGTATTGCCGGAATAGGCGATGAAGGGCGTGCGCTGCAGAATGTCGCGCTCATGGATATGACCCAGCGCCCAGGCGTCAAGCCGGGAATCCAGCAGATCGGACAGCGCGCAGGGCGCATAGCGATCATGGTTGCGCTGCCCCTCCACCGCGCAGTGCAGCACGCCGATCTGAAAGGCGTCGTCATGCGCGGTATCGCGGGAGAAGTTTTTGGCAAGATTGCGGCTTTCCTGCTGGCGGGCATGGCTGATGCCGTGCACAAGCGCCACAACGCGCTCGTCGCGCATGACGGGGCGGCGTTCGACGGTTTCGCCGAAAATGGTCACATTGTCGGGCCATTCCACGGAGGTCAGGCGCGAAGACAGCGGATCGTGATTGCCGTGCGCAATAAAGACGGGAATGCCGAGACGCTGCAAACGCACGCAGCCGTCCCGCAGTTGCAGCTGCGCCTTGATGCTGCGCTGCTCCTGATTGTAGATGTCGCCGGCCAGAATCAGAAAATGCGGCCGTTCCGCCTCGCACAGACGGATCAGCCGCTCCAGTGCGGTCCCCGCCGCATTCTGCAACAGCCGCGTCAAATGTCCCTCGCGTGCGGCTTCGCGGGAAAGCCCCTGAAACGGCGTATCCAAATGCAGATCCGCTGCGTGAATATAGCGCACTGCGTCCATTGTAGCCCCGTATCTGTAGAAATGACAAAATATGTCCGAACTCTAGACTTTTTCTGGAGCATTGACAAGACACGGCAAGGGGGAAGAGGGGGCGGCGTCGGAGCAGCGGCAGGAGGAAATAAAAAAAAAAGCGGGGGAGGGAATTTCCCTCCCCCGCACGCGGCAGGACCTGGTTGCGTCAGCTGAGCCAGCCGAGCGGCACGAGCGACAGCGAGGGGAAGAACAGCAGCAGGAAGAGCATGATGACCTCCATGAGGATGAACGGGAGGAGCGCGCTTACCAGCTTGGCGATCTTGATGTTGCCGATACCGCAGACCACATAGAGGACCGTGCCCACGGGCGGCGTGATGACGCCGATGCCGAGGTTAAGGATGAAGAGCAGGCCGAAATAGTAGGGGTCGATGCCCGCCTTCGTGATAAGCGGATAGAACACCGGCGCAAAAATCAGGATGTTGGGGGTCAGGTCCATGACCATGCCCACCAGGAACAGGAAGATGTTAATAGCCAGCAGCAACAAAATGGGATTATCGATGAGCGGGCTGAAAATATCGGTGATCTGGTTGGGAATCTGGGCAATGGTGATGAACCAGCCCACGGCCGTTGCGGCGGACACCACCAGCATAACCACGGCCGTGGTGCGCGCGGCCCGGGCGCTCACGCGCAGCAGGGCGCGGAAGGAAAGTTCCCTGTACCAGAGGACGCAGACGGCAATGGCGTAGATGGCCGCAAAAGCGCCGCCTTCGGTGGGGGTGAAGATACCGAAGCGGATACCGCCGAGCAGCAGCACCGGCATGATGAAGGCCGGGGTGGCGTCAAACAGAATGCGCTTCTTTTCTTCGCGGGTGAAGGTGATGGTTTCGTTGTAGCCGTCAATGCGGACGATAAAGTACCAGACAATCATCAGCGCCAGGCCGATGAAGATGCCGGGGAACAGGCCGATCATGAACAGCTTGGTGATGGACAGACCGCTGACCGTGGCGCCCAGCAGAATGAAGTTGGTGCTGGGCGGGATGATGGGCCCGAGAATGGCGCCCGATGCGATGACGGCGCCGGCGCGGCCAGGCTTGTAGCCCACCTGCGCCATCATGGGCAGGAGCAGGCCGCCCAGGGCGGCGGCTTCGGCAACGGAGCTGCCCATAAGGCCCGCAAAGATGATGCTGGAGATGATGGCGGCATAGCCCAGACCGCCGCGAATGTGGCCGATCATGAGCTGGGCCATTTGCACGACGCGGCGCGACAGGCCGCCTTCGGCCATGATTTCACCCGCGAAGACAAAGAAGGGAATGGCCATCAGCGGGTAGTTGTTGGCGCCGTCCAGCATGGACGTGGGAATGATCATCACGTCCCACATGCCCGAATGCCACATAAGGACGATGGAACAGATAATCAGCACAAGGGCAATGGGAATGCCCAGCGACATGAAAGCAAAGAGGGTGCCGAGAAACAGGAATAGTTCCATGCGCTAGCCCTCCTGATTGCCCTTGGTGAAGGATGAAGCGGGGCGCCGTATGAGCTGCACAAGATCGCGAATATGGATGCAGAAGGTTGCCAGCGCCATGGCGGGCAGGATAAAGTTGATCATGGCCATATTGACGCCGGTTGCCACGGAGCTTGTGTCCATGGTCTGAAGCACGTAGGCAATGCCGCCGAACAGCAGGAGCAGCTGCACGGCCATGGTGCACAGCAGGGCGATGATGTCCACAACCTT
>DXFI01000016.1 GCA_019114565.1 Candidatus Desulfovibrio intestinigallinarum
GGATTCGATTCTTACTGAATGCGGGATTAGCTATCCAAGAGTTGATAATATGGGGCAACCCCAAAAATCTGATAAGAATTTAAAAGATATTTTGCACATCATTCAAAATATACATGGTGGCATCGTCATAATGCCACACGCATTAAGTAACGATGGTATCTTTGACAATAATTCCATATCTGAGTGGCTTCAGAAAGATCAGTTTACGAACCCTGAGTTACTTGCGATAGAAATTCCAAAGCCGATTCATAAGATGAGTTCTGGATTTCAAAAGCTTCTACGTTCTGGAGAAGATTGCGACCCCGGCTGGAAGCGTATTCGTCCCATTGCCACGCTTATGTCTTCGGACAATAAAATGTTGGATAGTGATGATGCTCACCATAAGCCAAAATCCAACAGTATCGGCTATCGATACTCATGGATCAAGATGTCTGCGCCCTCTATCGAAGCACTTCGCCAGGCATTCTTGGATCATGAATCACGCATAGTGTTGCCGGAAGACGTCTCGGAGGAGATACATCCAGAACAGCGTAATCGTCATGCGTACATCAAATCCATCTCGATCAACGATGCGGCTTTTCTAGCTAATCAGGAAGTCCATTTTTCCCCAAACATGAACTGCATCATCGGTGGACGGGGCAGTGGAAAATCTACCTTGCTTGAATATCTGCGGATTATTCTGGGTAAGGACTCACAGAAAGAGCTAGATGATGAAACTCAGAAGCAGATTGCGCGCGCAAAAAGCACGCTGACGCCTCAAACGACAATCAAAATCTGCTGGGTTACTGCGGAGGGGTCAGAAGATACCATTGTCTGGCAAAATAATGAATACACCGTGCAAGGGCGCGAGTTGATTGATTCGGAAACCTTTTTCAGGGGGTTGCCGCTTAAATTTTATAGCCAGCATCAGCTTAATCATTTGACCGAGTCAAAAGTTGAGGAGGGGAATCTACGTCAGGCCCTGCGAATCTTGGGGCTGATCGACGGGTTCAGGCAAAGAGAACTGAATGAACTGGAAAAACAGGAGAACCAGCATAAACAGAAAATTCAGGACGCTTTTTCCTTTCTACGAAAGGCCGATAGCCTCAGAAAGGAGGCCAAGCAACTCCAGCAGGAATATCAAGAACTTGACCGTCAATGGAAGGCACGCAGCGAGATTCAGGAGGATGCCCGGCGACATCAGCACCTCAAAGGGGAGGAGCGTTATCTCAAGACTCTTGCAGAAATATCAGATGCGCTGTTCAGAGACGTCGTTTCTCCGGCTGAACAGATTGCGACTTCCCATGTTCCTTTTCAGCTTACAGATTCCCCCCATGCTGATTGGTTCAAACAATTTGATGATAAGGTAAAGAACGCTAAAATTACGCTGGCTCGCGCTATACGGGAGGCTGTCGAGAGCTTCGAAACAACTCTTGAAAAGCTCAAAAGCAAAGATCCGATATGGTCTGCCATCCAGGAAGACATTAACCAGGCAGACTCCAAGTTTCATGAAGCCTGCGCAGCTAAAGGCTTGACACCTGATGATGTAGGCCGCTTACAGGAAATTGATCAAGCACGTACCAGGAAACAACAGGAAATCAATAAAATAGCGGCTGAGATTCGTTGGAATGAAGATGCTGCTGGTGACGTGAATCAGCATATGCAGCAGTTGCATCAAATTTGGCGAGCGCAATTCCAAAAACGTCAAGAAGCTGTCGAGTGTGCCAATAAACTTGCAGTTCTTGATGGAAACAAACGATTTATTGATGTTTCTGTGGAATATCAAAGAGACTATAAGAGTTTTGCTGAGCTATGGCAGAGCTTCGCGCCTTCTGATGGGAGAACACGGCTTGGGAGAATGTGGGAGAGTTATGTAAAGGCTCTCTATGATCTTTACAAAGATCAGAGTGAAGCCCAATCTCCTTGGGAGGTTCTGGAAGCTCACTTGCGTGCTGGAAAAAGCTTGATAGACTCTGATGCTGAAAGCAGTGGTTCGGATTTGCTTAACTATATTTATAGCAATATCGAACATTGGCACATCCTAAGCTGCTCTAGGGTGCAAGACTCTGCAGATATTACGCTATTCCGATCTGACGGCTCAAAGGCAGGCAGTATAGCCGATGGTACACTTTCGGATGGGCAACGGAATACCGCTGCACTCGCACTGCTGCTCGCCCAGGAGGGAGGGCCGCTGGTAATAGATCAGCCTGAAGATGAACTGGATTCCAACTTTGTATTCCAGGAGCTGATTCCGATGTTGCGTAAAGTCAAAGCGAAGCGGCAGCTTATTTTGGCTACGCACAACGCCAATATTCCGGTAAATGGAGATGCTGAACTTGTTTACGCCTTTGAAGCTCGCGAGAGTTCCGGGAGACCTCTTGCTTATGGGGGGCTGGATCAGACATCAGTAACTAAAGCTGTCCTCGATATCATGGAAGGTTCGGAAGAAGCTTTCCGGCGCAGGCGTGAAAAGTACCATTTTTGAGGCAACAGATGATTGAAGCCAGAGTTCTTTCTGGCTTTTATACAGGCGACGCCATCCCAGGAAACCTGTATAAGACATTCATAGGACGTAGTATGTATGCGCGTGCTTGATCATCTTCTGCAAGCGGTTCGTGGCGCCGCTGTCTTTAACCCGGAAGTACAGGTTGCTCCCGCCTGTATTTTGTGGCCGGATCGCGATCGTCAATGGGAAGCTGTCATGCCTGCTTTGCAGGCGGCGCTGCCTGAACTCCTGATTCTTGGCGACTATGTTCCAGAGAAGCATACGGGGCCTGCCATCTGGTTACGGTGCGTCATTGCCGGCAAGATAGAGGATGTTGCGCTGCCCGCGGAGCGGACGCCGATTCTCTACCTGCCGGGCGTCAGTCGTCAGGAACTGCGTGCTGTTGAAAGTTGCCCGGAGCTTTTGAAACCGCTTGCTGAATTGCAATATCGGGGTGTCTTTTGGTCACAAGTCAATGCAAAAGACTGGACAATTCGATCGTATCTGAAATCTGATCAGGGCGGGCTTGGTCTGGATGTCGCTCAGGATAACGATACCCGACACGCCATGCAGCTGGCGCTGTACCGACTCCTTGACGAAGAGGCTTCTCTGCTCAAGGGCAAACGTCTGGACAGAGACTACTTCAATACCCTGTTGACAGGAGGCGACCCGATTCGCGATCTCCTGCAATGGCTCGATCAGGGGGATAGTTTTCGGAACAGGCGGAGTGAGAACGAGTGGAAAGCCTTTGTTGAGATTTGCCTGTCTCAACTGGCCTTCAATCCTCAGGATGAAGGGATTCTGGCCGGAAGTATTCGCCTTGCCAACCATGAAGGGCCGTGGCGTGCCGTGTGGGAGCGCTATAGGGATGCTCCCCGGCGATATCCCAATATCCCGGCACAAATTGAAAAATGCCGTCCCCCCAGCGATACGATGTTCTGGCATATGGAAGGCGGCTCTTTCGAAGGATGGCCTCAGTGGAATGACGAGCAGGAAAAGAGCCTTCGTCAGGATTTGATGGCCCTTGCCTGCATGCCCGCACACGAGGCAAGAGCCAGGATTAAGGAACTGGAAAAACGGCACGGAAACAGACGAACCCTGGTCTGGGCCGAACTGGGGTGCGCCCCTCTGGCGTATGCCGTGGAGCACCTGGCCTGTCTTGCGGATACAACGCAGAAAAATCTGGCCGCAGGGACTGTGGATGACCTCACAGCAGGCTATTGCAGCTACGGATGGCAGGCAGATGACAGCGTGCTCCGGGCCTTGGCGCAAGTAGAAAATTCGGCTGATATTGATGCCGTTACGACAGCGATTCGAGCCATGTATCTGCCGTGGGCGGAAGAATCGGCCCGATATCTTCAACAACTGGTGGATAATGCCTCGTATCCTGGCGGCACCTGCGAAACGGCAAAGGCCGTAGCTTTCACCTCGGGAGACTGCGTTTTCTTTGTTGACGGGCTTCGTTTTGATGCCGGGAAACGGTTGCGCAGAGCCTTGGAGGCTGTCGGGCTGACAGTCTCCGAGGAACCCTTCTGGGCTGCCCTGCCCAGTGTAACGGCAACGGGTAAGGCGGCAGTCACCCCGGTACGGGACAGGATATGCGGACGAGAAGGCAGTCTGGATTTTGAACCGTCAGTGGCAGATACCGGACAATCATTGAAGGGCGGCTACCCCCTGAAAAAGTTACTGGACGACGCGGGGTGGTCCATTCTGGATCGTTCTGCTGTTGGCGATGGGCAGGGGAAAGCCTGGTGCGAATGTGGCGATGTCGATCACGAAGGTCACAATCGAGGCTGGAAACTTGCAAAACATCTTGATGCCCTGATTGCCGAGATTACAGCGCGAATTCGGGAGCTTGTGACAGCAGGCTGGAAGCGTGTTCGCGTTGTGACGGATCATGGCTGGTTGCTGGTTCCCGGCGGCCTGCCAAAAACTGATCTTCCCGGAGCTCTGACAGATAATAGATGGGGCCGGTGCGCCGCCTTGAAAACAGGGGCCATGTCCGAAGAGCGACTATTCCCATGGTACTGGAATTCCAGCCAGTATTTTGCCCTTGCTGACGGAGTAAGCTGCTTTAGAAAGGGGGAGGAGTACACCCACGGCGGACTGAGTCTGCAAGAGTGTCTGACCCTGCATTTGACGGTAACGCCGGGTGAAGCCGTTCACGCTGCCGCAGCTATCGAACTGACCGATGTCGTATGGAAAGGGCTGCGCTGCACCGTTGCCGTAGATGGCAACTATGCAGGTCTGTCGCTTGATATTCGCAGTCAGGCCGGTAATGCCCTGTCCAGTGTGGTCGTCAGCCGCAAACCTCTTAAGGAAAATGGCACTGCCTCTGTTGTCGTCGAGGATGAGGAGCTGGAAGGGCAGGAGGCAACAGTGGTCTTGATTGATTCCCAGGGCATGCTGCTTGCGCAATATCCCACTGTGATTGGTGGAGGTGACCGGTGATTGCAATGGATCAGATCGACAAAAAAGCAGCCGCCGTGCTTGAGGGGTATCTGGTTCGAAAGGATCTCGTCCGCACATTCAGCCGTCAGTTCCCTGTGCCGACCTATGTGGTCGAATTCCTGCTTGGCCGTTACTGCGCCAGCACCGAGCAGGATGAGATAGATGAAGGTATCGAAATTGTTCAGCGCCAGCTTTCTTCACGCACGATCAAGGCCGGAGAAGAGGAACTTTTCAAGGCCCGGGCCAGAGAGCAGGGCGAAGTCAAAATTATTGATCTCATTACTGCTCGCTTGGATGCCAGAACCGACTCCTACCTTGCAACGTTGCCCGGTCTGCGTCTGACAGATGTCCGTATCAGCCCGGAATTAGTGAAAAAACATGAACGCATGTTGACAGGAGGCTTTTACGCAGAAATCAGCCTGAATTATGATGCCGCGATCGCTCTGGAAAGCAAGGGAAGGCCTTTTGGTATTGCCGCTCTCCGGGAAATCCAGCTCTCCAGGCGTGATGTGCTTGATATCCTGGCCGAGGCCCGCAAATCCTTCTCAACCGACGAATGGAAAGACCTGCTGCTTCGTTCCATAGGGCTGGAGCCGGACGGATTATCCCTGCGGCAACGCGATGCCTTGATGCTGCGCATGGTTCCCTTTGTCGAGCGTAACTACAACCTTGTGGAGCTTGGTCCCAGAGGCACAGGCAAGAGCCACCTCTTCCAACAGGTTTCTCCGTATGCGCACCTGATCTCCGGAGGTAAGGCCACGGTCGCCCGGATGTTCGTCAATAACGCAAATGGCCAGCGAGGGCTAGTCTGCCAATATGATGTGATCTGTTTTGACGAGGTGTCCGGCATCTCTTTTGACCAGAAAGACGGCGTGAACATCATGAAAGGCTATATGGAATCGGGAGAGTTCAGCCGTGGCAAGGAGAGCATTCGGGCCGATGGCAGTATCGTCATGGTTGGCAACTTTGATGTAGATGTCGAGCATCAACAGCGCCTGGGGCACCTGTTTGGCCCCATGCCCCCAGAAATGAAAGACGATACGGCTTTCATGGATAGAATCCATGCCTTTTTACCTGGTTGGGATGTCCCCAAAATCAGTAAGGAGCTACTCACAAACCATTTCGGTCTGGTGAGTGATTTCTTGTCCGAATGCTGGAGTCAGCTGCGTCAGCAAAGCAGAGTGGCCATACTGCAAAACCGTGTTTTCTTCGGCGGAGCTCTGTCCGGACGTGATACCAATGCCGTCAACAAAACCGTAAGCGGATTACTTAAACTCCTGTATCCCGGAGATGGCGAAATCCCCGATGAAGATATTGAGTGGGCCGTACATATTGCCATGGAAGCAAGGCGTCGCGTCAAGGAGCAGCAGAAACGTATCGGGGCTGTGGAGTTTCGCAACACCCATTTCAGCTATGTAATGGGTACTGATGGCGTGGAAAAATTTGTCTTGACACCAGAGCTGCAAAGCGAAAGCAGCATCGGGAGTGATCCCCTTGAGCCAGGTCAGGTATGGACCATTTCTCCGGGCTGTGGCGAAGATTATCCGGGCCTTTACCGTATCGAAATCAACGAAGGACCAGGCTCCGGCGTTAAAATTCTTAATAAACCTGTACCTCCTGCTTTCAAAGAAAGCATGGGCTATGCTGAGCAAAACCTTTATGCTCGCGCAATGCAACTGGTCGGAGATAAGGAACCGCGTCACCATGAATTTTCCGTCCAGCTCCGCTCCTTTGACGCATCAAAGTCCGGTGCAGGCCTCGGCATGGCGTCTCTTATTGCGCTCTGTACCGCTCTTTTGAAAAAGAGTGTACGCGGTAGCCTTATCATTGTAGGTGAGATTAATTTAGGAGGCTCTATCGAACCTGTTCACAATCCAGTCACCATTGCAGAAATGGCGGTAGAAAAAGGAGCCTCAGCTCTTTTAATGCCGGTTTCCTGCCGTCGGCAACTGTTGGATCTGTCTGATGATATGGCTACAAAAATTGCTGTTCAGTTTTATTCCGATGCCAGAGATGCTCTCATAAAATCTCTGGTGGAGTAACATGGTTGACGTGTACGAGACATGAGTAATTGAGGCGGGAAAATTCCGTCCTGAAGGTTTTGATCAGATCCGGGGTAATGCTCATGCTGATGTCCTCCAGAGTCTCTTGCCTTTCCCGGTCAAGCGGGACGCTTGCCCACTGGCTTCACGTCAGTGAAGCATAGTGGGCTATATCTTCGGCCGGGGCGAAGATTTCCCGGCAGACACCTTACCGCATTCGCAGGGTGCGCGGTTGCTCACGCTCGGCAATCGCTGCGCGTTGCCTTTCCTCCGCCTGCCGCTGTTGTTCCGCTGCCTGCTGTTCCTGAAGGAAGGCCGTCAGGCGTTGTCGGATTTCCGGCTCCCGGACAAATTCCCGGTAGGTTTCCAGCTCCTGCCCCATGCGCGCCTGTCGGCTTTCCATATCCGCCTTTTCCTGATCGCGTGCCTTGCAGACAGCTTCAAGCTGTGCCAGCTGCTTTTTCAGAAAGGCCGCTTCGCGTTGCAGCTCATTCTTCTGGCGTGCGATGAGATGCTTTGCGGACAAGGCCGTGCGCAATCGGCTGATGGTCTGTGCCGACATTTCCAGCACGCGTCTGTAATTGAAAAGAGATGCTTCCGGGAGTGGTTCTTCCTCCCGCAGCAGACGTTCCGCCTCCTCGGCCTGTCGCTCATAGTCGGCAACGCGCTGTTTCAATTCCGCCTCACGCTGTCCCAGTCTGCCGATGGTGCGGAGCGCATCCCGGACAAGCAGCAGTCCTTCCCGGGCAAGCCGATTGTTTTCTTCCTGCTGCTGTTTGTACTCGCGGGTATCCAGATGTTTTCTGGCCGCGCCGGGCTTCTGTTCCACGCCGCGCTGAATGGCAAAGCCGCAGCGTTGCAGATGGAGAGGCAGATCGCTTTGCAATTTTTTCAGACTTTGCCGCGTATAAATCTTGTTGGCATTCAGGCGTCCTTCCTGTGTCACGGGCACATGAAGAAAGTGCATGTGCGGCGTTTTTTCATCCATGTGCACCATCGCGGAAATGACATTTTCCGCTCCCACAAAATCCGTGAGAAAGGTCTTGCTTTCCTCAAAGAAACGCCGGGTTTCTTCTGGAGAAAGACTTTTGAAAAAATCGCTGTCAGAGGTGACAATAAGCCCGCACATATGCACGGCATCTTTTCTGACAGCCTTGCTCAGCTGCAAATCATCAATACGCCGCTGAATGGCCTGCGCGTAATTAGTCGCGGCCTTGTCGTGCAGTTCGTAATTGTCGCAGCTGCGCTGATAGTCGATATCCGGGTTGGAATGGCTCTCGCGTTCCCGGCGATTGTGACTCTGAATGCCTCTGACGGCCTCTTTCTTGAACTTGTCCATATGCAGGACGAGATAAGACATGGTCGGACTTCCTTGTATCTCTGATCCGCACAGGTTTCAGGCGGCTGCAAAGCGGTACACTTTTGCCGTTGTAGCGGTACAGCCGGAGAAGACCTCGGCGGACAATACTGGACATATCTGGACGCTTTTTCGGGAGGTGTACCGCTGTACCGCCCCTTAGAGACTGGTACAGCGGTACACCTGCACGCAGACAGGTCAACTTTTCCCTTCCAGCTTCTTTTTCAGGCGCTGGACAGCAGCCTTGGACTTTCCCATTTCCTCGGCGCAGTCGCGGATGCTGTAGCCCTCGGCCAGCAGGCGTTTCAGCTCGGCCAGTTCCACGTCCTCAAGCTCTCTGATGCGCCAGTGCAGCGCGTTGCCTTCGGTGATCAAATTGGCCTCAAAGGGGCGGGCGTCATCGCCCACAATGCCCCGTGCCTTGGTCAGATGGACTTCAAAGCGTGCGCCTTCGGCCATGCTGTACTCTCTGGGCCGGCGCAGACTGATGACCGTATCCATGATGTCTTCTCTGGCGCTGGTGCCGCGCTGATCGCCAGATTTTCCGGCATGATGGATAAGCAGGACAGCCATGCCCCGGCGACGCAGCTCCAGCAGCCATGCCTGCATGGTCTGCCATGACTGGGCTTCGTTTTCCTTGCCGGTACGGCACAAGGTGGCAATATTGTCCAGCACGACCATATCCACGCCTTTCAGGAATGGTTCCAGCATGATCTGCCCCTGCGCGGTGGAGAGATCCGGCATGGGACAGGGCTGCAAGTCCGGTGTGATAAGCGCCATATTTTTCAGCGTATGCGGCGGGACGGACATGCCGCTGACAAGTGCGGCAAGGCGATGCTGCATGGCTGTGGCGGGCATTTCTCCGTCCACATACAGCGTTCGTTTGGGCATGGGCGCGCGCCAGTTGAACACCGCGCCGCCGGAAGCCACGGCAACGGCGACGCTCAAGGCGGCAAACCTCTTGCCGATGCCGCGCGGAGCATACAGAATGCCTATCCCTTGAACCGGAAGAATGGGGGATAAAAGATACCCCCGTTCAGGTATGGACATGGAAAGAAACTCGCCCATGTCCAGCGATACCAGCGACGGAGGCTTGTCCGGCAGAGCGCTTTCCAGCTGGCGGCGTACGCTTTGCAGTCCCTCTGTCAGATGCAAATCGTTGAAGTCCTTGCCGCTGCCTGTGGTAAAGTGCGGCACAACGAGATGAGCCTGTGCAGCCTGCGCGGCCTCCTGTCCCTTGTCGCGGCCCGTTTCGTCATTATCGCCGCAGATCAGAATTTGCGCGTCCGGGAACTGTTTTCGCACGGCAGCCGCCACAACAGGCAAATTTCCGGCCGAAAACGTCACATAGACCGTCCATGCACAGGCAAGGTGAATGCTGGCTCCGGTGGCGTAGCCCTCACAAAGTGCCAGCGGTTTTTCTACCTTGCCGGGAATAACGAATTGCCCGCCCTGAACCTTGCCGCCCGTAAGAAAGCGTTTTGTGCCGTCCGGTGCGATATATTGCAGACTCTGTACCGTGCCGGAACTGTCCTTGACCGGAATGAGGAGCATCCCATTTCTGTCCTGACGCATATCCGCAAGCGCGGGAATACCTTTGCGGCTCAGGTACGCGTGCCGTCCTGAACAGGGAAAGGATGCCTGTAAACGCTTGTGTGCCTGCTGCGCCGCCTCTGTATGACGCCTGGCGCATTCTTCGTCACGCTGTTTCCGCATGGCCTGCTGCCGCCTGTGCCATGCCGACAGCTCAACAGGAGAAAGTGTCCGTTCGCCTTCCGCGTGGAACGTCCCCTGATCGCCTGTCTCCCAGTTACACCACCAGAGAGTCGCGGGCCTGTCCTGATGAGCAATATATGCGCCGTTGCGCTTGTACGGTTTGTTCCGTGTCGGACAGCGATACAGATTCCCGTCCGCAAGAATGTCTTCCGGCAGAAGGTCATGCTGCGCGAGAATTTCCCGGAAGGTCTCCAGAAGGCTAGTCATGGTCTTCCTGCTCCCGTCCCGCGGTTTCTATGAACGCTCTGATGTCTTCCGCCCGCCAGACAGTGGTACGGGGGCCGAGCTTTACAGGCTTGGGATAGCGCCCGGTACGGCAGCCCTGCCACCAGGCGCTTTTACTGACGGGGACAAGGGCAAGCACCTGAGGGAGACGAAGAAATCCAGTAGAGGGAATATTTGTCGCCATAGTAACAACTCCGTATAAAGAAGAGGATTACGGAGCATATAGCATAAAAGAAATATCATGTGCAGGGCAGATATTTTGTAACCACGATACATACAGCGGCATTCAGCAGCATTTCTGAGTGTACAATAATGGCATGTATTTTTCTTTGAAGAAGAAAAGTAAATTTTGTAACACGTTAAAATATCACAATATAGCAGAGTAAGTACAGAGGGGGATGTCAGCGGCCAAAAGGTTACAAAAAAAGCACAGTCTTTACGAACGGCATTTATTTTTGGCTGATCGTAAAAACTGTGCAATTATAGTGTATTAGCAACGGATTATTTTGCCCTGCTTCTGGAAAAAAGCTCTCTGTGCATGTTTGGACGCCGTCCCCCCTCAGGTAGTTTTATCAGAGAGCGTTCTTTTCTGCGGCTGTTAAGCCTGCTCGGATTTGCCCGTGCGGAGTCTGTCGAGATAGTCGGCCCACTCCTGCATCATCTTTCGGCGCTCCGGCAGGTACTCCGCATAATTGTATGCCGCACGGACCTCATTTCGTTCGCCATGTGCAAGCTGACGCTCAATCCAGTCCCGATTGTAGCCCAGTTCGTTGAGCAGCGTCGATGCGATGGAGCGAAAGCCGTGGACGCTCATTTCGTCTTTTTGATAGCCCATGCGGCGCAGGGCATTGAGCATGGTGGCGTCAGACAGGGGGCGCGCTTCCGTGCGCACGGAAGGAAACAAATACCTGCCCGTGCCGGTCCAGGGCTGCAATTCTCGCAGAATGGCCACAGATTGTGCAGACAGCGGCACAATATGCGGACGTCGCATTTTCATGCGCTCGGCCGGAATGCGCCATTCCGCAGCCTCAAGATCAAACTCGTCCCACTGCGCGGCCCGTAATTCCGTGGGGCGGGTAAAGACCAGCGGGGCCAGCTTCAAGGCGCAGACCAGCGGGAAATAGCCGTCATAGGCATC
>DXFI01000137.1 GCA_019114565.1 Candidatus Desulfovibrio intestinigallinarum
TTTCCTTCCCCCCAGAAGAACAATTTAGTGTTAACAGGCCCTAGAGGTAACACGCTCTGGAAAAACAACCGGGACGGAAACCGACCAGAAAGGCAGAAAAGCCATGAAAAGAAAAATTGGGGAGCTGGCCCGGGAAACAGGCTGTCCGGCCGCCACCATCCGCTTTTATGAAAAGGAAGGTCTGCTGGAAAGGCCGCTGCGCTCGGAGGGCAACTACAGGTTGTACGGTGAAGACGAGCTGGAGCGTCTGCGCTTTATTCTGCACTGCCGCCGTCACGGCATGACGCTTGCCGAAATCCGCGAGCTGCTGGCCTTCCGGGATCGTCCGCATCAGGGATGCGGCTGGGTCGGCGAGCTGGTGGAACGCCATATTGCCGCCGTCAGCGAACAAATCGAAGCCTTGACCACGCTCCGGGATCAGCTGGAACAACTGCGCAGCACCTGCACCGGCAAGGAACAGGGAACCTGCGGCATTATCGAACAGCTGAGCGCCCCCTGTCCCTACTGTGCGGATCATCATCAATGTCTGCTGCACGGAAACGCCCTGCCGGACGAGGCGGCCCCGCCGCTGCCGCAGGCCCGGCGGGGAAAAACGGGCGGCCCGAAAAAAGCGTGACAGACTGCGGGTTGTTATGTTACTAACATTCCAGTATCCTTTGCAATTTTCTACCGCACACAAAAATGCGGCAGAAGAGCGCAAAAGGATTTTAGCACCCCACCAATCTGGAGCGTTTCAACTTTGAAAAAGGTGAAACGACAGGCCGTATGGTTTGAAACGCGCAGCATTTCAAACTGAAAATGCTCTAAAGGAGTGATTATGACCGGAAAAATGCTGGCGGCTGGCGCTGCTCTGGCTCTGACCCTTTCCTTCTCCGGCCTTGCTGTGGCCGGCTGCACCCCGGAAGAAGCGCAGCAGAAGGCGCTCGCCTTTACACAGGCCATGCAGGAATATTCGCAGAAAGACCCGGCAAAGTATGCCAAGGTCATGCAGGAACTCCAGCCCGAACTGCTTCAGATACAGCAAAAGCAGGATGTGCAGGCCATGTGCACCTTCTATGACAAGGCGCTGGAACGCCTCAAGTAACCCTATGTAACGACAGGCAGCAAGGATGGCCTTGCCGATTTTCAGGGCAGCGCAGGCTGCCCTTTTTAGTGCATTTTCAGTTTGAAACGCTGCGCGTTTCAAACCATACGGCCTGTCGTTTCGCGGAAAAAACGCGGTTTTTCCGCTCACTTTTGGCCGGGCGGCGCTGTGCCGCCGCCTTCGCGTTTCACCTTTTTCAAAGTTGAAATGCTCTATTTTGCCGATTCCGCCGCAGCAGACGCGGCATCGTCCAGACGTTTCCCCGTCCTGTCGATATAATACCAGGCGTCGCTTTCCCAGCGGCGATGCTCGCCCCCGGAACCGGGAACAGGCGCTTCCCTGCCGGAGTCCGTGACCCTTGCCCTTCCCTGCTCAAAAGGAAAGCCGAACGCAAAGCGGGGAGCAATAATCACCCTCCCCTGCGCGTCGGCATAGCCGACTTTGCCCTGTTCATTGACGATGCGGTACAAGCCTTCCCGCACATAGTCGTCCCCGTTGTCATACTGCAAAGGGGCATAGCGCGGCGCGGCGGCACAGGAACACAACAGCAGAACCGCAAGACAGCCGCAACGTTTTATGCAGCAAGACATACAGCAACGCTCCTGTAGTGTTTTCAGCTGAAGCACTTCCACCCCACAGAGGTCTGTCGTTTCGCGGAAAGCGCGTGCTTTCCGCTCACTTCTGGTCGGGCGGTGCTGTGCCGCCGCCTCGCGTTTTACCTTTTTCAAAGGTGAAACGCTCTAAATACAAGGGGGAGCCCCCCGAAGGAGGCTCCCCCTTGTATGCTTGTTGACGGAGATATTACAGAGCAGCCTTGTAGATGGCGGCAACCGCGGCGTCGGACATGATGCGCGGGTTGGTCAGGCCGCAGGCGTCCTTCTGAGCATTGGCGGTCATGACGGGGATGTCTTCCTCGCGCACTTCCTTGCCGTACTTCTTGCCCAGGGCGATCAGGCCGTCCGGGATACCCACATCCTTGGAGATGATGTTGATGGCCTTGATGGCGGCCTGCGAAGCATCGGTGGCGGAAAGACCGTCGGTGCGTTCGCCCAGCAGCTTGGCGATGCGGCCAAAGCGGCGGCGGCTGGAGATCAGGTTGTACTGGCACACATGGGGCAGCAGGATGGCGTTACATTCGCCATGCGGCAGGTCGTAGAAGCCGCCCAGCTGGTGAGCCATGGCGTGCACGTGACCGAGGCTGGCGTTGTTGAACGCCATACCGGCCAGGTACTGGGCATAGCACATACCTTCGCGGGCTTCCATATCCTTGCCGTTGGCCACGGCGCGGCGCAGGTAGCGGTTGATGTATTCCATGGCCTTTTCAGCGCAGGCGTCGGTCATGGGCGTGGCGGCGGTGGACACATAGGCTTCCACGGCGTGGGTCAGGGCGTCCATACCGGTGGCGGCCGTCAGGGACGGGGGCATGCCCATCATCAGAATCGGGTCGTCAATGGCCACGCTGGGGGTGCAGCGCCAGTCGACGATGGCCATTTTCACCTTGCGGCTGGTATCGGTGATGATGCAGAAACGGGTCATTTCAGACGCCGTACCGGCGGTGGTGTTCACGGCCACATAGGGCGGGAAGGGCTTGGAGGACTTGTCCACGCCTTCGTAATCATGAATCTTGCCGCCGTTGCTCACCACGAAGCCGACGCCCTTGCCGCAGTCATGGGAGCTGCCGCCGCCCAGGGTGATGAGGCTGTCGCAGCCGCCCTTTCTGTAGGCTTCGGTAGCGGCTTCAACGTTCTTGTCGGTGGGGTTCGGCACGGTTTCGTCGAACACTTCATAGTTCAGCTTGGCAGCGTCCAGAATGTCGGTGATCTGCTTCAGGATGCCGACGGCCACGATGCCCTTGTCAGTAACGATCAGAGGTTTCTTCGCGCCAAGACTCATGAGGCGGGCGGGAATCTGCGTGGAACAGTTCGCACCAACCAGAGTAACAGTAGGAATGAAGAAAGAGGTAATCTGACCCATGTGCATGCTCTTGACATCCGTGCTCATATAATCGGCTCCTTGTTGTGGATATCGCTCTGTTACGTATCCGTTACAATGTGGATGTAGTAAACATACTGTAGGCCATCCCGATTTTTATGGCAACAGTTTTTTTACTTTTATAGAGTTGTGACATTTTGCTCTTAAAAAAACACTGTTACCCTGAAAGGTTAGCAAGATTCCTGATCAGCCGATCAAATCCGCAGAAATACAGAGTTTATCCTGTTCATACTGTTCATCGTGCACACAAACATTACACTTTTCCTTAAAAATCACACAATTATAAAAAATCGCGTTTTTAAGGGGAATTTTTGCCGTTTCGCCGCCCGCCATGCCGAAACAGCCCGGAATCCCCCTTCTGCCCTGCGAAACGCCATTTTTTACCTTTTTTATCAAATTGCAGCCTTTTTACTTTTCTTGTGCCGCTTTTTTTGGCATACTACTATCCTTCAAACTACATTCCCCCCCTTTTTACGCCTGCATAGTCTTCGTAGTACGGCCACCGGCAGGTGCTTGTGGAAAAATGCGCAAACGCATAAAAAATTAAAATCAATAAAAACAATATATTATAAATAAAACAGCCTGCCGGCCATGCCGACAGGCTGTTTTGCGTCATGCAGAGGCGTTATCCGGCCTCAAAAAGCACTTTCCGAGCGTTTCAACTTAAAAAAGACGAAACGCGAGCGGCACAGCGCCGTCCCGTATGGGTTGAAACGCACAGCATTTCAAACTGAAAATGCTCTGGATTATCTGCAAGCAGAGCGCGGGTTTTGGGGAAGATGGGGGAGTTTGAGGGGGAAGAAACCCCTTTTTGCCGCGAGCAAAAGGGGTTTCTTCCCCCTCAAAAAAACGTAATGAGTCCTGAGCCTAAGCGACGGCTTCCCGGATACGGGCGGCGCGGCACAGACGCTGCACGGCGCGCAGGTATTCCTTGCGGCGGTCGAGGTAGAAGGCCAGGGGGCGGGAGAAGTTGCGCCCGAGCAGGCCGTCCACGAGCATCTGGCTGACTTCGCGTTCTCTGAGCAGCACGAGCTGGGTGCGGGCGAAAACGGAGCGCTCCACGTCGGACATGGTGCGGATACGGGCCCGGAGCACCTCCTGCGCGCGCGGCTGATAGAACCAGAAGTACATCATATCAAGCGCCCCCACGACGATGGCGCGTTCCAGCGTATGGGCTTCCACGCCGCCGCGCTGCTTCAGGCCGCCGCTGCGGGCCAGCTGCAGAAGCGCGTCTTCGCGGGGAAAGAGCATTTCCAGCCGCGTGGCGCAGTCAAAGAGGCTCTTGATCTTGCTTTCATAGTCCCAGCGGCGCATGCGCATGTTCACCTGCCCGTCGGCGTAGCCCTCGATGATGGCGGCCACGGTATCGGATGCCATCTTGGAAATGACGGCGGCACTGGGCACCAGATAGAGGAAGGGATCGGTGATGCCGAACAGGGGCAGGAGCAGGAAAAGCAGCCAGTTGTAGATCAGCGAGACGGGATAGGCCAGCAGACTGCGGAACAGGTTGCCGATGGCGGCCTGTCGGGGAAAGCCGCGGTAGATGTTGTGGGCAAAGATATAGAAGCCGTTCACTATATTGATGACGGCAAAGACGATGCCCGGCTGTTCCTCCACGCTGATGCCGAAACCGTCCTGAAGCAGCCAGACGCGCACCATCACTTCCAGCAGCAGCACGGATATGCCTGTATACAGGAGCGAATCGCAGATGCGGTTGACGCTGACGTGTTCCTTCCAGTGCGTGAGAGTACCGCGCGTTGCGCCGCGGGCGGCCATGACCATCTGCACGACATTGCGCACGCCCGTGATGCCGAACCAGATGAACGTGCCGAAATAGGCCAGAACCCACCAGTCCTGCGTGTAGATGAAGGAGCCGAAGGCCGGGACAAAGCCGATGAAGACCTTCAGCCAGTTGCTGACGGCGCTGTTGAGGTAGCGCATGCCGCGGCGGCCGCCGAGCTCATCAGCCGTATGCGCGCTTTCGTCCGCCACATAGAGGCCGCCAAGATTGGTGACGTTGCTCTGCCTGCTGTCGCAGACCTGCGAATGCTCGGAGCTGGCCGTCCAGTGACGCTGCTTTTCCATGCCCAGGCGGCTGCACCCGGGCAGACGGCGGAAAAGACGCAGAAAACGTTGCAGCGTGCCGGGATATTCCGGTTCGGAATAGGTGATGTGTTCGGTAACGGCCACATGCAGGGGAATACGCACGTTCTGCGTATTCTGACGCAGAGCCGCAACGGCGCGCCGGGGCAGGGTTTCCGTCACCACCAGCCCCATGCCGTAGCTGCGCATGGGGCTTGAGGAGTTGGCGCCGACGCGCGTCCCGAGGGGGTTATGGCTGTAGACTTCCCAGAGGCGGGGCATATGGCGCAGCATGTCGCGGAACTTGGCCAGCCGCGCGGCATCGCCGCTCTGCTCCACGCGGCGGATCATCTGATGCAGCTTCTGCTTGATGCTGGGGCCGAGGCCGCAGTTCAGCACCTTCTGCAGTTCGCTGATCTCGCGCAGATGCTCCAGACGACCTTCCTTCCAGCCCTTGAGATTGAAGATTTCAAGGTGGGAAATCATGCCTTCGCAGTCCCAGAGAATTTCCGTCACGTCTTCCACGGTAAGACCGCTGATGCAGAGCGTCATGCGGTAGCCGGTCGGAATGCGATCCAGCTCGCGCATGAGATCGCCGGGACTCTTGCGCAGCAGCTCCGGCATGTCGTCGGGGTTGGCCGTGGGATGCTCAAGATCGGGCAGCTCGGGGTGTTCCTTCCGCGACAGCCAGTGCTCCAGAATTTCGTTGGAGCCGAACGAGGTCAGTTCCGCCAGTTCTGCGGCGGCTTCGGGATCGCCGGCTTCGGCCTGCGGGCGGATTTTTTCCATGCGATCCAGCATGGCCGGCCGCACATGGAGCTGCAGATACTCGGCCAGACGACGCAGGGAGGCATGCCCCCGGCCCATGTAGTCAAGGAAGGCTTCCAGACTGGCGGGAGCCACGTTGACGCCCCAGCGTTCGGCCAGGGCCGGGCGCTGGGAATCGTTCCAGGCCTCCAGCGCCAGCAGCGCCATGTCGCGCCGCCAGTGCAGCACTTCCCGCCCCATTTCGCAGAGCCCCGCCATCTGCGGGCTCTGCAGAAATTCGATGAAGTCGCGGCCGGAGCTGAAACCGCGCGGCACCCAGAGCATGTCCACAAAACGGCCGTAAAACGAGGCCTGAAACTCCAGACCCACGCGCACGGTGATGCCGACGATATCCGCCGCCTTGACGATCTCGTCGGCGGCTTCCATTTCCACGCAGTTGTCATACAGCACGGTGATGGTGCGCATGCCCTTGATCCATGCATCCATAATAAGATGCGTGGGCGTCTTGCGACCCTGCGTATTCATGTCATACACGTGATCGTCAAAGGCCAGCTGATTCCATTCCTCGGGCATTTCCGGCAGATGGTAATTGGCCAGCAGGCGGCGCACGACGCGCGGCGTGCCCAGAGCGGCGGCGCGGAAGTCGTGGGCCAGCCGCAGCTGGGCCTCAATATTGCCGTGGGCGCGGACCATGCTCTTCATGATCTGCATGAGCACGCGGGCGGTGTTGCGCCGCAGAGCGGAGTGGGCGCTGCTGAGCACCTCGTCATACAGGGCCTGCAGAGCAAGCAGCCGCTCCCGCGAGCGGGAGCCGCCGCCCTCAAGATTGCGCAGCAGGTTGATGACGGCGTAGGCCATGCGCGAAACCGGCGATGTCACCAGCTCCTTGACGCCGTGGGGGTGCAGATTGGGATTGAACAGGCTGTCGTCGGAACGCAGACGCGGCGCTTCCAGAATATGATTCACCAGCGTCAGAATGTCCCTGTCCTGCTTGTCAAAAAAAAGGCCGACTCTGCGTCTGCGCATGGTCTCCCCTCCCGGTCTGGTGCGGTTCAACGGCATTGCACGCGCTTTGCCCCGCGTGACGCCATAGAGCATTTTCAGTTTGAAACGCTCTAAAAAAATGCGCCTCTGTCCGGCCCGGCAGGGAGCCGATGCCGTAAAACGGCGTTCGGGCGTAACTCTGCCTCTGAACGTCGGCGCGCATCCAGATTTTCATGACTGTAAATGGGTTATGCTACAGGCTTACCCCCTGATAGTCAAATCACAGGATTTGCCGGGGGAAGGGAAAACCCTCATCACTGCCGTCGATGCCCGTATGGCTCCCGCGTCGCCCCACGAGCACGGCCTTTCCGCAGGAAAGGCGCTCTTGTAATCCTTCCCGGCCCCGTCCCCTGCCCGGTGCGCTTTCTCAGAAGGACGAAAAAGCAAAAGGGGAGCAGGGCTTTCGCCCTGCTCCCCCGTATGGACAGCTTTGGGAAAAACTTACTTGTTCAGGCAGCAGCTGTCATCGACCTTGAAGAAGGCGGCGGCGCCGGCGCCACAGACGGGGCAGGATTCGCAGGGGCCTTCATGGGTGTAACCGCACACCTTGCACACATAGTAGTCCACATTGGCCAGACCCTTGGGATCGGCCATGGCCTTCTTGTACAGGTTGGCGTGCACTTCTTCCACCTTGTTCACGAAGTCGAAGTACTTGGCGATGGCATCCTGACCTTCGGCCTTGGCGTCGGCGATCATTTCAGGATACATCTTGGTGAATTCGTAGGTTTCGCCGTTCACGGCGTCTTCAAGGTTGGCGGCGGTGTTGCCGATCTTGCCGGCATTGCGCAGGTGGGCGTGGGCGTGAATGGTTTCGGCGCAGGCAGCGGCGCGGAACAGCTTGGCAACCTGGGGCAGACCTTCCTTGTCGGCAGCGGCGGCGTAGGCAAGATATTTGCGGTTGGCCTGGGACTCACCGGCAAAAGCGGCCATCAGATTTTCCTGGGTCTTGCTCATGGGAAATTCTCCTTATGGTTGGAGGCGCTTTCGCGCCCTTCGTTATCAAGAACAATTCCTGTTTAGAGAATTTTGCCCGGCTTGTAAAGCATTTTTTTCCATTTTGTGCTTTTTCCGGACGCCCTGCTCTTTTCGGGGAGATAAGACCGCCGTGCGCTTTGTCAATGCCGACGCTTGCGGTACGCGCCCGACCGGGCTACAAAGCCGCATGAACCGCTATCCCATTCCTGCCGCCGGCGCGGAACAGCCCTGGCGCACCGAGCTTGTCATCCGTCGCAGCCGCTTCATCACGCATTGCGCGCATACGCCCGGCCCCGAGGCCGCCCGGGCCTTTATCGAAAGCATACGCCGCGAACACGCCTCCGCCACGCACAACTGCTGGGCCTTTGTGGGCGGCGCGCCGGGGCACAGCGGACAGGTAGGCTTTTCCGACGACGGCGAACCGCACGGCACGGCCGGGCGTCCCATGCTGCAGGTGCTGCTTCACTGCGGCATCGGCGAAATCTGTATGGTCGTCACCCGCTACTTCGGCGGGGTCAAGCTCGGCACCGGCGGCCTTGTGCGCGCCTATCAGGATTCCGTGCGCGAGAATCTCCAGAATCTGCCGCAGGCCGAACGCGTGCCCAGCCTTGTTCTGACAGTCAGCCTTGCCTATGCTCATGTGGACAAGGTACGCCGTCTGCTCCCCGACTTTGAGGCCGTTGTGCTTGCCGAGGACTACGGAGCCGAGGCAAATCTGCGCTTGCGGCTGCCCGAAGCCCGTCAGGCTCTCTTTGTGGAAGCTGTGGCCGCCCGGACGGACGGCCGGGCCGTCTGCCGCATCGAGGACGAAGCCTGATGCCTTCCGCCTGCCCGCGGGCGCTTCCAAGGAGCTTGTTTATGAAAAAAATGCTGATGATTGCGACGATTGCTTTTCTGGGTACGCTGCTCTGCGCTTCCGTGTCTCCGGCTGCCGAAGTCGTCAATACAAGGTTCTTTATCTTTACCATCCCTGACGGCTGGAAACATCAGTACAAGCCCGCCTGGCGGAACAACGGCATCCTCGCCGTCATTGCGCACCATACCAGCGAAGAAAACGCCGTGAGCGTGATGATCTTCCACGATTCCCGCCCGGCCAGGGAGCTTGCCGACCAGACCCTGAACAAAATGAAAACGGCCGGTTTTACAACCACCGGACCAAGGGCCGAAGGCGGCATGTATATCGGTGAATTTTCTTTGGGGCCCTACAGCGGCATCTGCTACACCGGCTCCAACGACAAGTTCGCCAGCCTCATTACCATTCTGGGTCCCTCGCCCGAAAAAGCCAAAAAACTGCTGCGGGAAAACTTCAAACCCTGCGAGCCCGACGCCACCGCCGGGCTCTTTCCCGCTTCCTTCTAGGGCCTGTTAACACTATTCGTAAGTTGTTT
>DXFI01000138.1 GCA_019114565.1 Candidatus Desulfovibrio intestinigallinarum
CGGCAGAAGCGGCGATGTGTATTTTTCCAGTCGCCAAGATCAGGAGGCAAATCCCGCCACGGAGCCCCAGTTCTCAGTATCCAGAATACGGCGTTGATAAACAATCGGTTATCGGCGGAAGGACGACCGACACAGCCTTTGGAACCGGGAAGAAGTTTTTCAATATTTGCCCATGCCCTGTCGGAAATATCATGCCTTCGATGTGCCGCCATATGGTCTCTCCTCATTTTAGGTGAAGAGATTATAACATACTTTTTAATTTGACGACACTACCTAGAGCAATTTCTGTTTGAAACGCTGCACGTTTCAAACCATACGGCCTGTCGTTTCGCGGAAAAAACTCGGTTTTTCCGTTATCTTTGGGCCGGGCGGCGCAGTGCCGTCGCCTCGCGTTCAGCCTTTTTCAAAGGTAAAACACTCTATGCCCGGGGGAGAGTTTTGCGGAGACGGCGCCGGGCGTCTTCTCCTGTGCTCCCGGAAGAAGGAGAAAGCGCGGGAGGGAAGAGGAAACCGCCCGGTTTTCCTCTTCCCTCTGTCGAAACAGCGGTTGTTACGGCATCAGCGGCGCGCCTTCGAGCCCCGTTTCCACGGGCAGGCCGCACATGAGATTGGCGTTGGCCAGCGCCTGCCCGGATGCGCCGCGGCAGAGGTTGTCGATGGCCGAGACGATAATCAGGCGACGCGTCCGAGGATCGACCACAAGACCGATATCGCAGAACATGGAGCCGCGCACGTGGCGGGTTTCCGGCAGCTTGCCCTTGGGCAGCACGCGTACCCAGCGGCTGGCGCCCCAGGTTTCCATATAGGCTTCGTGGACGGCGTCCAGCGTGGTGTCCGACGCAAGCAGACGAGTGTAGATGGTGGCCAGGATGCCGCGATTCATGGGAACGAGATGCGGATTGAAGGAGACGGTGACGTCCCGCCCGGCGACAAGGGAAACTTCCTGCTCGATTTCGGGCGTATGACGATGCTTGCCGAGGCCGTAGGCCCGGAAGGTGTCGTTGACTTCGCAATACAGCGAGGTGACGACGGCTTTGCGTCCTGCGCCGGTTGTGCCGGATTTGGCGTCGATGACAATGCCGTCGGTATCGATGAGACCGTGCTTGAGCGCGGGGTACAGACCGAGGATGGACGCCGAGGGATAGCAGCCGGGATTGGCCACCAGCGAGGCACGGGCGGCTTCAGCCGCGTAGAGTTCCGGCAGGCCGTACACGGCGCGATGCAGGAGATGCTTGCGCGTATGCGGCACATACCAGGCTTCATAGGTATCGGCATCGCGCAGGCGGAAGTCGGCGGACAGGTCTACGACCTTTGTTCCGGCTTCCAGCAGGTCCGCAGCCATTTCCATGGCCTTGCCGTGGGGGACGGCAAGAAAGACGACGTCGCAGTCCTGCGCAGCCGTTCGCGCGTTGAATTCGCTGATGACCACATCCGCGCCGGGAAGTTTTTCGAGGAAGGGATAAAAATCACCGAGGCGGCGGCCCGCTTCCGCGCGGGAGCAGGCCACGGTAAGACGCATACGGGGATGCGTTGCCAGCAGCCGCGCCAGTTCCATGCCCGTGTAGCCAGTGATGCCTACGAGGCCTATGTTGATGCTGCGTTCTTCCATGCGGTCCTTTCCTTTTATGCTCGTGTTCCGAAACTGAACTATTTTTGCGCGCAGCAGTCGTTATTGCCGCAGCGGATAACGTACTTCATGCGCAGTTCGTACAGGATGCTGTCGAGGAGCTGACTTTCCTGCCGATCCAGATTGTTGCTTGTTTTCTGGCGCAGCATTTCCAGGATGTCGATGCTGTGGCGCGCCATGCAGGGGTCCGTACTGGTGGCGCCGGTTTCCGGGTTGGGCACTTCGCCCAGCTGCACCAGCGCGGAGGAGGCCAGCGAGATGATGAAGGTGGAGAAGGTGACTTCCGGCATGCCCGAAGGCTGGCTCTGACTCATAGCGGTGTTCTCCGTGAAAAAGTGCGGCGGCCGCCGCGCCGGGGCCGGTGTGGCTTCGGCGCGGGGCCGCCCGCGTTGCAGTCTCAGGCGTGCGTCAGGGGCAGGGGCGTGCCGGGATCGACGGCAAGCGCGGCATGATAGGCGGCAAGGCCCTGTTCAAGATAGTCGCGTGAGCCGCTGTGTCCGCCCGCTTCCTGAAGCGAGGCGGCCAGCGCGTGCAGACCCGCCAGCACATCGGCCCAGTCCACCCAGCCCATATGCCCGATACGGACAATGCGGCCCTTGAGATGATCCTGACCTCCCGCCATGTAGACGCCGTGACGCTCGGCGGCAAGACGCACAACTTCGTTGCCGTCCACTCCTGCGGGCAGGCGTACGCTGGTAATGCCCCAGGCAAAGTCCTGCGGCGCAAAAAGCTCCAGCCCCAGCGCCGTCACGCCGGTACGCGTCAGCATGGTGAGAGCCCACTGCTTGCGATAGATGGGATCAAGACCGTTTTCGAGCAGCAGTTTCAGGCTTTCCTCCAGCCCCACAATGAGGCTGACGGGCGAGGTAAAGAGCGTCTGCCCCTTTTCCACGTTGGCCCGTTCCTTGGGCAGGTTGAAGTAGAAACAGCCGGAAGCGGTGGCTTCCGCCTTGCTCCAGGCCCGCGGCGAAAGCGCCAGCAGGGCCAGACCGGGCGGCAGCATGAGCCCTTTCTGGGAACCGGTGAGCAGGCAGTCCAGCCCCCATTCGTCCATAGGGCAGGGGGACAGACCCACGCCGGAAATACCGTCCACAACCAGCAGCACATCCCGGGAGCGCGTCAGCTGCGCGAGGGCCTGCACCGGATGGAGAACGCCGGTAGAGGTTTCGGAAAGCTGAACGAGCACGCCCCGGATGGCCGGGTCGGCATCCAGCGCCTGCCGGACGGCCTCGGGCGTTACCGCCTGCCCCCACGGCACTTCGATGGAGACGGCCGTCAGGCCGCGCTGTTCGGCAATAGCGCGCCAGCGCTGGCCGAATTTGCCGCCTTCGATGACAAGAACCTTTTCTCCCGGCGCAAAGAGACCGTGCACGGCGGCCGTCATGGCTCCCGTTCCCGAACAGGACAGAGGCAGGACCGGGCCCTGAGTGCCGAACAGGACACGCAGCTGCTCCTGTACACGGTGCATGATGGCTTTGAATTCGCTTTTGCGATGATGGATCATGTCGTGGGCAAGCGCCAGACGAACACGTTCCGGCAACGGCGTGGGGCCGGGGGTCAGCAGACGGACTTTATTAAGCATGGGAACTGTCCTTGCAGATAAACGGGAAAGCGGTTGTCTATCCTGATTTTTTTCGGGCAGGCGTGCCCTGCCCGTATCTCGTCAGCATATTTTTACAGGCCGGACTCGTCAACAGAAAGGACGCTCCGGCTTAGAGCTTTTCGCCTTCTTAGAGCGTTTCGCCTTTGAAAAATGTGAAACGCGAGGCGGCGGCACAGCGCCGCCCGACTCGAAGCGAGCGAGAACACCGCGTTTTTTCAGCGCATTTTACAAAAAAAGCTCATCTTTAGCCTGTAGACACGGTGTGCGGGTTTTGGGGAGGATGGGGGAGTTTGAGGGGGAAGGAACCCCTTTTTGCCGCAAGCAAAAGGGGTTCCTTCC
>DXFI01000139.1 GCA_019114565.1 Candidatus Desulfovibrio intestinigallinarum
GCCTTTTTTTGAAAAAGCGCGCTGGGGAAGGGATGGGGGGCTTGGGGGGAAGGGAAACCCCTCTCGCGCGAGCAGCGACCGAAGGCGGCCGCAGGCCGTGCCCGTTGCGACGAAGGAAGCTACGGGCATCGACAGCAGAGATGAGGGGGTTCCCTTCCCCCCAATAACTGCGGACAGCGTTAACAGGGCTGGCCGAGTTCGGTGCCTACGCCTGCGGGAAGCGGGCGCCGTCGTCGAATATCTGGGCGACCTTGCGCAGACGCAGACGCGCGGGCAGATCGCCCTTGTCGTCCAGAGAGCGCAGCGCGGCCAGGCAGAGGGTGAGGGGCGAGAGATAGGACTCGCTCCAGTCGAAGGTGAGACGCGCGGCCCCGTCGGCATCGCGGCGCATGCTCAGAAAGAGGGGACGGATATTCACGTCGCGGATTTCGCCCTTTTTGTTTTCGCGCTGAATGGTGACGACATCCTGCGCCATGAAGTCTTCCAGACAGGCCACGGCGCGGGCGGTGCTTTCGGCATCGTGCAGACGCAGACGGAAGGCTTCGGCCACGGCCTGTTCGGTGCGATGTTCCTTGTCCGTGCTTTCCACAGCGCGGATACTGATGCCCTGCGGCAGCATGGGCGTCAGCTGCGCGGCCACGGCGTCCGGGCTGAGGTGGCGGCGGAGGGTAATGGCAAACCATTCCGCTTCGCTCTGTACGCCGACAGGCAGGGCCCGACCGAAGGACAGCAGGGGCAGGGGGTGGAAGCCGCGCGAAAAACTCATGGGAATATCGGCGCGGCGCAGGGCGCGCTCCAGCACGGCCTGCAATTCCAGGTGACTCAGGTAAGCGCTGCCGTCGAGCTTGGTATGCCAGATGCGATACTGCACGGCCTTGAAGATGAGCGAGGGATCAAGCTGCGGCGGCTTCTTGCTGTACTCGGCGCAGACAATCTTGCCGTCGGCATCGCGTTTGGGCTGATGGGACTGCTGATCCCGCTGGGGGAAAACAAGAATATGTTTGTGCGGCAGCGTTTCGTCGCCGTGGCGGGAAACATGCGGCAGGAGAGAAGGCCCTGCCGGCGTATCGCAGGCCCCGCAGACGGTACAGCCGCCATAACGGCAGTCGCGGGTAATTTTTTCCGCGTAGGCCCGTTCCCGTTCCCGGCGCAGGAAATCTTCGCTGACGCCCGCTTCCAGATGGGACCAGGGCAGGGGATCGCCCAGCGACGGGCCCCGCGTGCAGGCGTCGGCGTCGATGCCGCATTCTTCCAGAGCTTCGAGCCACGGTTCAAGGCGGAAATGTTCCATCCAGCTGCTGAAGATGGCTCCCTTGCGGTAGGCCCGTTCCACCACGTCGGCCAGCGAGCGATCCGCGCGCGACATGATGCCTTCCAGATGACTGACGGCGGGCTCGTGCCAGCGGAGCTTGAGGAATTTCTGGGCCTTGAAGGCGTCGCGCACCAGCCGCACCCGACGTTCGATTTCTTCCTGTGAAATCTGGGGTTCCCACTGGAAGGGCGTAAAGGGCTTGGGCACGAAGGGGGACAGGGATGCCGTTACCTGAAGGCGCGGGTTGCCCTTGCCCGCGGCGTCGCGCACCTTGCGGCAGAGGTCGGCAATGGCCAGCAAATCCTCGTCGGTTTCCGTGGGCAGGCCAATCATAAAGTAGAGCTTGACCTGCCGCCAGCCGTATTCCAGCAGCTTCTGCGCATGCAGGAGGAGTTCCTCCTCGGTGACGCCCTTGTTGATGACGTCGCGCAGGCGCTGACTGCCCGCCTCGGGGGCCAGCGTGCAGCCGGTGCGGCGTACGTCGGCCATGCGGCGCATGATGTCGTCGTCAATGGAGCCTACGCGCAGCGAGGGCAGGGAGAGACTGATCTGCTCCTGAGCGCAGCGATCCAGCACCCCGTCGCACAGGGTCTTGAGCGCGGAGAAATCGCCGGTGCTGAGCGAGAGAAAGGAAATTTCGTCAAAGCCCGTCTGCCGGAGGCAGTCGTCAAGAAGGCGGCGGATATCGGGCAGGCTGCGTTCCCGTACCGGACGGTAGGTCATGCCCGCATGGCAGAAGCGGCAGCCGCGCGTGCAGCCGCGGGCGATTTCCAGCGACAGCCGGTTGTGGACGGCCCCGATGGGCACGACCTGCGCCGCGGGATAAACGGCGTCGTTCAGATCGGCCACAATGCGGCGTCTGGGCTTATGGTCCGGGAACAGCGGGCGGAGATGTCCGTCGGCGTCCGGTTCAAAGAAGGAAGGCACGTAGACGCCGGGGATATGGCGGGCTTCTTCAAGAAAGGCCCGGCGCGTCCAGTCTTCGGCCACGGCCTTTTCCAGCAGGCGCAGCACATCGGGCAGAAGCTCCTCACCGTCGCCCAGCATCATCAGATCGATGAAGGGGGCCAGAGGTTCGGCACTCAGCAGGGCCCCGCCGCCCGCCATGATCAGCGGACAGTCGCGCAGACTCTGGGGACGCTGCTCCGTGCGCAGCGGAATCCCCGCCAGATCGAGCATATACAGCACGTTGGTGTAGCAGAGCTCATGCGTAATGGAAAAGCCTACGGCATGGAGCTTTGCCAGCGGCGTTCCTGATTCCAGCGTACACAGCGGCGCGCCGTGCCTGCGGAGCAGCTCGCCCGCATCGGCGTCCGGGGCCATGGCGCGTTCGGCCCACCAGCGCGGTTCGGCATTGACGATTCCGTACAGAATCTTTTGTCCCAGATAGGACATGCCCACTTCGTACGTATCGGGGAAAGCCAGCGCCACACGCAGGGCGACGGCGTCGGGGTCTTTACGGCAGGCGCCGTCCTCTATTCCGGCGTAACGGCTCGGACGCGGCAAAATGGGCAGCAGTGAACGCATGACACACCATGATGAAGTTGTTTCGGGTTCTGGAACAAGGGAAAGCCCTGTCCCGCGGCAGTCCGCAGGGGCAGGGCGCGGCCGTCGCATTGCGGCAGGCGTCAGGAAAGGTTTGCGCCTTTGCGCTGTTTGCCGCAAAAGCCGAATTTTTCCGGGAGCGGCACTGTCGGGGAACAGAGCTTGCGGCATAAGGCATGCCTCCACCCGATTTTCCTTTGTGCCGTGCTGCCTGAAAAAATTCGGCTTTTGCAAAAGCTCATTAAAATATTTTCAGTTTGAAACGCGCTGTGTTTCAAACCTTATGACCTGTCTGCCGGGCCCCGCAGGCAGGACGCGTTTCTCCGGCAATATCGTCCGTGTGGCGCGGTAAAGATGCTTGTCCGGTGTTTCTAGCTCGTTGAAAAAACGCGCTGGGGAAGGGTTGGGGGCCTGGGGGGAAGGGAAACCCCTCTGCTCGCGCGAGAGGGGTTTC
>DXFI01000017.1 GCA_019114565.1 Candidatus Desulfovibrio intestinigallinarum
GCGCGCGCCCAGGTACATGCCGCACAGACCGCCCAGACCGAAACTCACTCCCAGCAGCCAGTCCGGAGACGCGGCATCGACAAAGCCCGACAGCAGCACAAAACCCAGCACGCCGAAAAGAGATGTGCCCAGCGTGCCGAGCAGCACCGCCCCTGCCACGGCATGCACCGGAAGGTGAAAAAAAGCCACCAGGAAGGGGGACAGCAGCGAGCCGCCGCCCACGCCGTACATGCCGCCCGCCAGCCCGATAATCAGACAGAGCAGCCACAGAGCCCGCCGGGATACGCCGTATTCCTGCCCGTCGTAGGCAAAACGCAGCTGCCGCGGCGAATCTTCCAGCACCCGTACTTCCCCGGAGGGCTTTCTTCCGCTCCGGGAACCGCCGCGCAGAAGACCGCGCAAAAAGCGCCAGCCGACGGCAAGCAGCAGCAGCCCCGCAAACAGCTTGAAACTGCGCGGATCAGGCAGCCAGTACACGCGGAGCACCGCGCCGAGCAGGGCTCCCGGCAGAGTGCCCGTCAGCACAATCCGGGCCAGCGGCCAGAGGAGCCGTCCCTCCCGCCAGAAGCGCCAGACCCCGCCGGGGCAGGCAATGACATTGAAAAGATGGTTGGTGGCGCTGGCCCCCGGCGACGTATAGCCGAGAATACTCATCTGAAAGGGCAGCAGCAGAAATGCGCCGGAAATCCCCGCCATAGAGGTGGCAAAGGAGATGCACAGGGCAGCGGCAAAAGGCAAAAAGGGCGAACATTCGACGCCGGAGACGGGAAACAGCATGATGATCCCTCCCTGGTTGAATCGCAGGCGGACGCCCCGCTGTGGGTAAATTCACCGTACCGTTTTCCGCCCTGAAAGTCACGCTTTTTTACATTATCGTGTCTTTTAGATCTTTTTCAGTTTGAAAAGCTGTGCACCTCAAACCATACGGCCTGTCGTTTCGCGAAAAAAGCGCGGCTTTTCCGCTCACTTTGGGCGGGGCGGCGCTGTGCCGCCGCTTCGCGTTTCATCTTTTTCAAAGTTGAAATGCTTCAGGGGCCGTCAGAACTATTTTTTATATTCATTTCAAATAAATACAAATTAACATTACTCATAATCTTTGAAAATTCCTGTCTCATGGCCTGTGTCCCCTCTGAAAAAGCGCGTTGGGGGAAGGATGGGGGGCCTGGAGGGAAGGAAACAGCCCTTGCGCGCTAGCCGCGACCGAATGGCGGCCGCAGGCCGTGCCCGTTAGGAGACGCAGGAGCCTTACGGGCATCGACAGCAGAGATAAGGGGGTTTCCTTCCCCCCAGAAGAACGATTCCTCGCCGACGGACAGGGGAAAAAAGAGAGCGTTCTGCCGTTTTCAAAGGCAAAACGCTCTGGAGTGTACGGGTTTTGGGGAAGATGGGGGAGTTTGAGGGGGATTATGCCGGGCAGTCGGGATGCCAGTGGGGTTCGTCGCCGCGCGGGTGAATGTGGGTATGGCTGTGCCGGAAATCAGGGGCACAGGGCATCAGACGGCCTTCCCTGATGGTCATGTAACTGTCGCAGACGCGGGAAAGAAAGTCCCAGTCGTGAGAAATGACGATGCGCGCCGTGTCCAGACCGCACAGGATGTCGGTAAGGCGCTGCCGCGCCTCCCTGTCCAGCCCGTTGGTAGGCTCGTCCAGCAGCAGGGCTTCCGGCTGCATGGCCAGCACGGTTGCCAGCGAAACAAGCTTCTTTTCGCCGCCCGACAGGCGATGCGTCTGCCGGTCTTCAAAACCGGCAAGGCCCAGATCGCGCAGCGTTTGCAGGGCCGTTTCCCGCGCTTCCTCGGGCGTATAGCCCAGATTCAGCGGCCCAAAGGCCACATCTTCCAGAACCGTGGGAAAGAAAAGCTGATCCTCGGCATGCTGCAGGACAAAGCCGACCTTGCAGCGCAGCGCATGAAACTCGCTCTCCGTGCGCACTGCCCGCCCGTGAAAGCGGACAAGCCCCTGCCGCGGTTGCAGCAGCCCCGTGATACAGCGAAAAAGCGTGGTCTTGCCGCTGCCGTTGGGACCGTACAGACCGACATGCTGTCCGGGCTCCAGAGAAAAATCGACATCCTCCAGCACGGTACGCACGCCGCCTTCATAGCTGTAGGCCACAGAAATATGCTCAAGGCTAAACACAGCGGAGTCCTGCGACGACATCATAAACCAGCTCCCGCGTATTCTGTCCAGAGAATGCCCGCCAGACAGCAAAGAAGCCCCAGCGCAAACGCCAGATCGGACGCACCCACGGAAAAACGGGCCACGGAATGAAAACGCCCCGCAAAGCCGCGCAACAGCATGGCCTCGCGCGTGCGCTGGGCCCGCTCATAGCTGCGCACCAGCAGCAGCCCCAGCAGCGAGGCCAGCGTCCGATAGGTGTGCGTGGAGCTGCGCGGCCGGAAACCGCGCAGACGCGCCGCCGTCATGAGGGTATGCCACTCCTCCGCCAGCAGATGAATATAGCGCCCGGTAAACAGAAAAAGAAAAACGAGCTTGTCCGGACAGCGCAGACGTTCGAGCGCGTGCCCGAGCTCCGAAGGCGGCATGGTGGCAAGCAGAGCAAGAAAGGCGCAGACAACGGCATTGGACTTGAGGGTCACCAGCAGAGAGAGATGCACGCCCTCGGCCGTGACACACAGGAAATGCCACTGCCAGAGGGGCGCTCCCGGCGTGGTCCAGGGCGTCACCAGCCAAAGAAAGAGAATAAAGACATTGACCACGGCCAGACGCCGCAGCAGCGGCCGGAGGGGCGGACGGGCAAGCGCCAGCAGCGCACAGCCCAGCCCCAGCCCCAGCGCGGCGGAGGTCAGATGCTGCAACGGCGCCAGAGCGACGGCCAGCGCCGCCGCCAGCAGCAGGCGCAGACGCGGGTCCCGATACCGGAGAAAAGAAGGACGTGCAAAGGGCTGATCAAACATGCGCGCATGTTACGGACGACGGCGCGCAAAGTACAGCCCCATGCCCACCAGCCCCATAATCCAGCCCAGACCGCCGACAACATCCTGTAAACGCGGCCCCTCCTCGCTGCGCGCAGCCAGCTCCCGGCGCAGAGGGGCAAGCTGGCGCTCCAGCGCGCCGTCGATAATGGCGGTCAGTTCCTCCCGCGTCAGGGAAACACGCAGTTCCGGCTGCGCCTCCGTCCTCACCGGAGCGGGAGCCGCGGCAGTCGTCGGCGCGGTTACGGCAGCGGGAGCAAGGCCCGCAAATTCGGCGGCATCCATGCGCCATTCGTTCTGATGCCCTTCTCCGGCATTGATACGGATACGCAGGCCATGCCCCTTGCGGACAACCTGCGGCACGGGAAAGGAAAATCTGCCGTCGGCATCGGTCGTACCCCGCAGCACTTCCGCGCCGGTATCATCAAAAACCGTAATGATGCCGCCCTTGACCGGAGCGTTACGGCGGAAACTGCATTCCACCGCCACGGAATTCCCTTCCAGCCAGGCAAAGATATTGACGCGATGCGCCAGGGCCGCATCGGCGCAGAACAGCAGCAGGGCAACGGCCAGCGCAACGGCGCGACAGGCTCGCCGGGACGAAAAAGAAGCGGTCGTCATCGTCAGCAACTCCGGGACGTATCCGCGTGCGTCATATGCAGCATTTCCGGGCGGACGCGCGCAATAAAGGATACGGTAAACATAGTAATCAGCCCTTCCACCACCATGATCGGAGCATGCGCCCCCAGCAGCAGCACCGCCGCCGTCTGGAAGCCCTCATCCGTAAAGGCCAGCGCCAGCGCCGTCAGCACGGCCGCCAGCGCCACGCCGAGCGCGCCGCCGCAGAAGGCCGCCACGCGCAGACCGGTCGTTCCGGGAACGATCCGCCGGATGCCGCGATACGCATACCAGGAAAGGACCCCGGCAAAGCCCATGGTAAAGGTATTGACGCCCAGCACCGTAAGGCCGCCGAACTGAAACAGCAGCGCCTGCAGCAGCAGCGCTGCAAGAATGGAAGGAAAGGCCGCCCAGCCCAGCAGAACGCCCACCAGTCCGTTAAGCACAAGATGCGCGCTGGCAAGCCCGATGGGGACATGGATGAGCGATCCCACAAAAAAGGCCGCCGAAAGAATGCCTACGCCAATAAGCCGGTCATATTCCAGCCTGCGCAGGCCCAGCGCCGTACCGGCAACGGCCAGCACGGCTCCCGCTCCAAGAACGGCGGGAGAAAGAACGCCTTCCGCAATATGCATTGATATCCCCGTATCAAAATATGTTTTTGTCTTGAGGGGGAAGAACCCCCTTTTGCTTGCGGCAAAAAGGTGTTTCTTCCCCCTCAAACTCCCCCATCTTCCCCAAAACCCGCACATACTATGCTGGCAGGTAAAGATGGGCGTTTTTCATAACATTTAGATGTTTTGTTTTTATATATTATCCAGCAGGAATATAGCTCCTGATAATGAGTCCTGCCACTAGAGCAATTTCAGTTTGAAACGCTGTGCATTCCAAACTATACAGTCTGTCGTTTCGCGGAAAAACGCTGTTTTTCCGCCCGCTTTGGGCCGGGCGACATTGTACCGCCGCCTCGCATTTTACCTTTTTCAAAGCTAAAACGTTCTAAATACGCAACAGCACGGGGCCCGGCCGGTGCGACCGGGCCCCGCATCTTACTCTACTTGCCGCGCGGGGCGACAAACTCCATCCAGAGGACGGCGCCGAGTTCCACATCCTTGGGGCTGCCCTTATAGTCCATCTTTTCGGCGGCGGTGTTCAGGGCCGCAAAGCCCCACCACCCGGCCCACGGCACGCTGTAGGAGAACACGCCGTTTTCGTCGGCCTTGACCGTCTGCGTTACAAAATAGGCATTGGGCGGCGTATGGCGCTGCCCCTTGTTGTAGCATTCCACTTCGACGATCGCGCCGGGAACAGGCTTGCCGTCCAGCAGCACGCGGCCCTGAAAGATGTTTCCGGCATAGTTGCCGAAGGGGCGCGTCAGCGGCTCGATTTCCGTCTTCAGGCCCAAAGGCTCATCCCAGCCTTCCTCTTCACCGAAGGCCGCCACAATCGTCTTGGTATAGTGGATGATGAAACAGTCCTCGGCAGGCTCAAAATAGGGCGTCGGCTCCAGCGCAAACTGATAGACGCCGGGCTTCTTCAGCGTATAGGCGGCCTGCCATGCCTGATGGCCCATGACCTTTGTCGGCGTGAGCAGCTTTGCAAGATTCTCCTTTCTGCCATCCACGGTGACGCTGAAAGCCCTGGGCGCAGCCATATCCATTCCCTGCATTTCCATAGGGTGCGAGAAGGAAACTTCCAGCTTCAGGGCGGCATCCTTTTTTTCCATGACGGTGGACGCAGAAGGAATGACCATACCAAAATGCGCCTCGGCCTGCGTGGCGAAGCAGAGCAGCAGGGCCAGCCCCGCGCAGCACGTTTTCCACATAATCCTGTTCTCCTGGAGCATTTTCAGTTTGAGACGCTCCAACGGTTGCGGGTGAATCGTGACGGGCCACGGGCCCGGCAGTGCATATGCAGGGCATACGTAACACGATTTTTAAAAAGATAGCAACAACAGAAATCAGGAATCGCGCCGCGAAAGGCCGCACACCGTGTGCCAGAACACGCGAGAGGAAAAGACCACTCCCCGCAAGGCCGGGCCTCGCGGGGAGTGGTAACAGAGACGGAAAACAAGCCCCGCCTCCCGGAACAGGCATCAGTTTCTCAGAGTCAAGACTCATTATCAGATGTTGATTTTCCGGGATATTCATCCATGTAATGATATGGAAAAATAAAATATCATTACATGATACAAAAAATGTCCATCGTTATCCGTCAGACTCCGCGCGCGGGGTTTGGGGAAGATGGGGGAGTGTGAGGGGGAAGGAACCCCTTTTTGCCGCGAGCAAAAGGGGTTCCTTCCCCCTCAAAGCAAAACGTAATGAGTCCTGAGCCTAGGACGAGGGCTTGTCGGGAGCGAAGTGCGAGGTCGTCCAGGTCAGGGCCAGCACGTAGACGGCGGCGAAGATGCTGATGGCGGTATCCCAGGGGGCGGTGGCCGAGAGGGAAAGGCGCATGAGCAGGGTGCCGATAACGAAGCCCGAGTTGCGGAACACGGCGTGGAAGCTGGGCATGTAACGCTGGGAGATGAGCACCAGCGCGATGTCGGCAAAGACCAGCACCGTGTAGATGGTTTCAAAGAAGCGCGGCGTCTGCCCCAGCATGAAGTGGAGATAGGCGTCGCGGATGCCGATGCCCACAAAGACGCAGAAGAGCAGCAGGGCCAGCAGCTTCTTGCTCATGACAAAGCGCATGCGCAGTTCCGGAGCCTGCAGGAAGCGCAGGCTGCCGCCGATGCGGTTGTAGATGCCCAGGGCGACAAAGATGATCAGCGCCCCGGATGCCGAGGTGGCAATATGCACGACGGGCTCGATGGCTGTTCCGATGCTGATGGGCTCGGGCAGGTGGGAGAGTTCCTTGAAGGCGTTGCGCAGGAGGATGAGCGCGAGAATTTCGAACTGCTTGCCTACGGCGCGGGAAAAGGAACTCGAGATGGAGAAGATGAGGCTGATGACCTCCATGATCAGGATGAGCGTGAAGGCCAGCTGAATAGCGTCGAAATGGTTGGTGGGGGCCAGATGAGCCCAGGGCTCGGGAAGCCAGCCCTGCCGGTTCATTTCGATGCCGATCATTCCGACAAGGTAGATGATGAGCGTAAGAAAGGCCATTCGCTTCTGAGAAGTGGGGCTTTCCCAGAACTGATGGAGCCAGTCGAAGGCATCCGTCAGCGGCTGCATGCGGTCTATGAGTTGTGGCATGGGTATCTCCGAAGTTGTTTTGCTCCTGGAGCGTTTCAGCTTTGAAAAAGGTGAACGCCAGACGGCGGCACAGCGCCGCCCGGCCCAAAGTGAGCGGAAAAATCGCGTTTTTTCCGCGAAACGACAGGCCGTATGGTTTGAAACGCACAGCGTTTCAAACTGAAAATGCTCTGGAAGCGCAGCCCAGCATAGCCGCGCGCCGTCAAAAGTCAAAACGGCTTTTGGGCACTGCATGCATGAACTTGCATTATGTCAGGGTTGGCGATAGGATAACAGTTTATTCCATAGGCTACCGGAACGTGCAGCAGCTTTCCGACGGGCGCTCCGTCCAGAGGGTGCGCTTTTGCCGGGAAGGAAAGGACGCGCTCTCCCACGTCCCGGAGTGCGCAGACGAGAACAGCGCGAATTCCCGGGAGTCCCGCTCCCGTAACGAGGTGACGTCATGCCCCACAAGGGTCCGCACATATCCATTGCTCCCGATTATGTGGTCAACCGCATCCTGCGCATCAATATCGACGATTTTGCGGAATGGCCCGAATCGGTGCGCCTGCTGGCCATTGCCATAGCAGAAGAACTCTTTCTTGTGGCCTACAATCCCTTTGTGGATGCCGAAACGGTACGCGCCAGCGTGCATTCCCGCTTTGAGCGGGAGTCTTTGTCTCTGGCGCATTACTATGCCAACGCCATAGGCGAAGGCATCACCATGTTCTGGTCCGCCTATCAGGCAGAAAGCGCCTTCCGGCAGAAGCTTGTGGAGCGCCTGCGCGAATTCATGAGTCCGGAATGCGTGCTGGATTCGCCGGTTGCCCTCATCGCCATGGCGACGGACGCCACCGACCTGCGGATGGAACTCCCCCTGCTGGTGGTGGAGCCGGATTCCGCGGAGCAGGTGTCCCGGATTGTCAAACTGGCCAATGAAATGAAGTTTGCCCTGATCCCGCGCGGCGGCGGATCGGGCATGACGGGGGGGGCCGTTCCCGCGCGCAAGCGCGCCGTGGTTGTGAGCCTGACCCGCCTGACTCGCATCGGGCCCATTGATCTGGACGCCATGACGGTCACCTGTCAGGCCGGGGCCATTACCCAGGACGTCACCAATGCCGTGAGCAAGGCCGGGGCTCTGTTCTCCGTGGACCCCGCGTCCAAGCAGGCGTCGAGCATCGGCGGCAACATCAGCGAGAATGCCGGCGGCCCCATGGCCTTTGAATACGGCACCACGCTGGACAATCTGCTGTGGTGGCGCATGGTGACGCCTACCGGCGAGATTATTACCGTGGAGCGCGAAGAGCACCCGCGGCACAAGATTCTGCCTGACGAGACGGCCGTGTTCGTCGTCAAGGACATCAGCGGCGGCGTGCGCAACGTGGTGCATCTGCGCGGGGACGAGATCCGCCTTCCCGGTCTGGGCAAGGACGTGACCAACAAGGCGCTTGGCGGGCTGCCCGGCATGCAGAAGGAAGGCGTGGACGGCATCGTGACCGAGGCCTGCTTCATTCTGCATCCCAAGCCCAAGTTCAAGCGGGTGATGGTTCTCGAATTCTTCGGGCGCTCCATGCATCCCGCCGCCGTGGTGGTGCGGGAACTGGTGGAGCTGCGCAACCGCATCCGGGAGGAAGGAGACTACGCTCACCTTTCGGCGCTGGAAGAATTCAATGCCAAGTACGTGCAGGCCATCGACTACAAGCGCAAGTCCGACAAGTACGAGGGCACGCCCATTTCCGTCATCATCCTGCAGGTGGACGGCGACGATCCCTATCTGCTGGATCAGTGCGTGGGCCATATCGTGGACGTGGTGGAACGTCAGGACAATGTGGATATCATCGTTGCCGCCGACGAGAAGGAGGGGGAACGCTTCTGGGAGGACCGGCATCGTCTGTCGGCCATCGCCAAGCGCACCTCCGGCTTCAAGATGAACGAGGACGTGGTCATTCCCATGGATCGGATTCCCGACTTCGCCCTGTTCCTTGAAAAGCTCAATCTGGAATGTACGGCGCAGGCCTACCGCCACGCCCTGCAGGAAGTGGGACGCCTTCAGGGCTTCCCCATGGAAGATAAGGAGTTCAACAGAGAATTTTCCTTTACCTCCAAGCTGGCGGCCGGCGAAGGCGGGCCGGAGGAACTTTCGGACACGGAACTCTGGGAACGCGCCGGGCATTTCTTCGAGGCGCTGACGGCAAAGTATCCCTTCCTTGCCAGACGCATTGCCGTTATCCGCGATTACATGGAAAGCAGCCGTATTGTTGTGGCCAGCCACATGCATGCGGGCGACGGCAACTGTCACGTCAATATTCCCGTCAATTCCAATGACGCCCACATGCTGGAGGAGGCCGAGGAAACCGCCGCTCGCGTCATGGCTGAGTGTCAGGCCATGGGCGGGGAAGTTTCCGGCGAACACGGTATCGGCATCACCAAGATTTCCTTCTTCAGCAAGGAAAAGATGGATGCTCTGCGGGCTTTCAAGGAGCGCGTGGACCCCCGCGACGTCATGAATCCCGCCAAGCTGGTCTACAGGGAACTGCCTGTCCGGCCCTTTACCTTCTCCTTCAATCGCCTGATTCAGGATATCAGCCAGTCGGGCCTGCCCGACAAGGACAAGCTCATCAGTCTGCTGTCCACCGTGCAGATCTGCACCCGCTGCGGCAAATGCCGTCAGGTCTGCGCCATGTGCTACCCTGAACGCTCCATGCAGTATCATCCGCGCAATAAGAATATGGCGCTGGGTATGCTCATCGAGGCCGTGTACTACTCGCAGGTCAACAAGGGGCGCATTGATGACGTCCTTCTGCGTCGTCTGCGCGATCTGGTGGAACACTGCACGGGCTGCGGCCGCTGCATGGCAAACTGCCCCGTCAAGATTCCTTCGGGCGAAGTGGCGTTGCAGCTGCGCGCTCTGCTGGAGCACGAAGGCGCGGGCGGGCATCCCATCAAGGAACGGGCCCTGGAATGGCTCGTGCGCGATGTGGAACGTCGCGTGCCCACGGCGGCGAAAATGGCTTCTGTGGGCCAGAAGATGCAGAACCGCTTCCTGGGCTTCCTGCCCGGATTCTGGAAGAAGCGTCTGCAGAGCCCGCTCTTTACGGGGCCCGGCCCCAAGACCGGTTACACCAACCTCTATGAAGCCCTGAAGCTGCATCGCGGCAATGTCTTTGCTCCGGCGCAGCCCGCGCAGGGCATGCCCTGCGTGCTTTACTTCCCCGGCTGCGGCGGTGCGTTGTTCTTTGATCGGATTGCCCTCTCTTCCATCATGCTGATGCTCAAGGCCGGCTTTGCCGTTGCCGTGCCGCCTCGTCACCTCTGCTGCGGTTATCCACTGCTGGCTGCCGGTCTGGATACGCAGTTCGAGGATAATATGGCCCAGAACCGCCAGTACCTGGCGTCCATGATCCGGGCACTGACGCGTCAGGGCTTCGATGTGCGTCATCTGGTGTCCGCCTGCGGCTCCTGTCGGGACGGTCTGTCGCGCATGAAGTTGCAGGAGCAGTTCCCGGAACTGACGCAGAAGGACGTGACGCAGCTGGTGCTGCCGCTCCTCAGCTCGGACGAGATCAAAGCCATGCGGGCAGCCCCTCTGGCCGCAGGAACGCCTGTGGTCTATCACAGTGCCTGCCATTGCGAATGGGCGGACGTGCATCCCATCAAGGCCCGTCCCCAGATCGCCGCTGCCCTGTCTGAATTCAGCGGAGCGGCAGTCACGCTTTCTCAGGGCTGCTGCGGCGAATCCGGTATGGGAGCCATGACGTCTCCGAGCATCTACAACATGCTGCGTCAGCGCAAGCAGCAGAATCTTGCGGACATGTTCGCTCGCCTCGCTCCGGAAGGCGGCGCATATGACGGGCCCGTGCTGGTGGGCTGTCCCTCCTGCAAGCTCGGCATCGGCCGCTGCCTCCTTAATATGAATGAAGGAAAGCGTCCGGTTCTGCATGTGGTGGAATGGCTGGCCGGACAGTTTGACGGCGAAGACCGGCGGCAATCCTTCCGGCGTCGGGCCAATGATGCCCGGGGCGATGTTCGTGTCGTGGAAGCGTAAATAACTGACAACAAAAGGCCGTGCAGAAATGCACGGCCTTTTGTTTCGTGTGAAACGAGTTCTGTTAACTGCCTTTCGCCGGAACAGTCCCCCCTCCGGTACGGGAACGCCGCATGCAAACCCCCTCTTCTCCTAAAGTTGCAAAAGCCTGGTTCGTCCTCCTTGTCTGCGCTCTGCTCCCCTTTTTCTGGGCTCTGGGCTTCCTGTATCCGCGCGGTGACGATTTTGACTATGCGACCCGGGCCATGTTCCTGCTGGACGTGCCGGGCGGTATCTTTGAGTCTGTCAGAGAATGGCTCTTCCAGAGCGGGCGCTACACCTATCACTTTCTGGCGGTCCTGCTGGGGAAAGCGGGTGTCTGGCCTCTTCTCGCGGCTCTGGTGTGCGCCGCGGTGCTGGCCCTGTACGTACTGGCGGGCTATGTGCTGGCGCGCGCTCTGGGCGGTTCCCGCTCATGGTCCGCGCTCTGGGGACTTTTTGCCCTGTTCTGCCTGCTGACCTGTCATCAGGCTCTGAATCTTTTCTATATGCAGACCGCAGCCCTTTCCATCGGCTTGCAAAGCGCTTCCGGGCTGCTGTTCATGGCATTGCTGTGCCGTCTCTGGCGAGCGCATCCTGTGGACGCCGTGCCGCGTTCCGGTGTCCGGCACGGAGCTCTGCGCACGCAGCACGGTTTGCGCGGTTTCTGGCGTCGCTGTGCCGCTCCCACTGTCTGGGCCGCCGCTCCCCGGCGTTCCGCCGTTTTTGCGGGCATCCTTGCCGTGGGCGTGTATGAGCAGGCCGCCCTGGCCGTCTGTCTGGCCGCCGCCGTGGCTGCACTGCTGGCCTGGCGCTGCCGCCATCCGCTGGCACGGGACTTTACGCGTGTGGTCGCATGGGTGCTTGTGGCGCTTGTTCTTTCGTTTTTTGCGCCGGGCAATGTCGTGCATCGTGCCGTGCGCCATGTGGATGCTGCGGTATTGTGGCAGAATCTGACCTCTCTGCCTGCCGACTGGCTGCATCATGCCTTCTGGTGTCTTTCCCTCTCCTGGCTGCTTGCCGTGGTGGCGCTGACGCTGCTGCTGCCTCGTCCGGCCCGGGAAGAACGGGAAAAGATTCCTTCGCCCTACCCCTGGCTTTGTCTGGCGGCTCCGCTGGCCTATATATTGTTTACGCTGTGTATCACCCTTCTTCAGGCAGGGACATCCGCTCCCGTCAGCTCAGCTCCCCGATATGCGGCCAGCATGGCTCCCTACGGTGCGTTTGCGCTGGGTGTTGCTCTGTATCCCTTTGTCGGCTGGCTTGTCCGGCGTCTGCAGGGCATGGCGCATGCGCGGGATATGCGTCTCTGGCTGATTCTGCTGCCCGCCGCACTGCTGCTCTGTGGCGGTGGCAACTGGCGGTTGACGGCTGTAAATGCCTGCAACGGGGCCTTTACGGATATCGCTGATCGTCTTGCTCTGCGGTATGCCTCTCTGGAGGCCAAAGGGCGCGCGCTGACGGCGGATGATCCCGCCTTCCGTTTCGGGCTGCTTGGCGACATTGCCCGTCCCGACAGGAGGCGTGACAGCCTTGATACCCGCTTGCCCGGCATGGCGGTGCGCCGGCTGGATTACGGCGTGTTCCCCGTGCATGAGGAAGAGGCCTTGCCGCAGGACCCCGAAGTCTGGCCCAACCTGCGGGTCGCCTGGCTCTATGGTCTCGGCAGTGTGCGCAGTGCCTCGGGGGATGCCGCGGCTGCGGGCACGGCTGCGCTGCACCCCTCTGCCCGTTCTCTTTCTCTGTCGCCGCAGCTGGAGGAACTCGGTATCCGCTCGGCCTGGCTGGCCGGAACGCAGGGGGAGAATGCCACCTTTGCGGAAGTCTGGCTCGTGCTGCGCTGTTCGGCTCCTCTGCCTGAAACGTGGTGCATCTGGCGGCAGAGCCCCGTGGATATGCGACGTCTGCCTCCCCTGCCACTGCAACGCTGGTGGGCTATGGAAGCCGCGGATCTGGCCCGCCGTCAGGTTGCGCTGCCTGACTGGCTGGCGGATATGGCAGGCGTGCGCCTGAATGTGCGCCCCGAACAATGGCGTATCCCAAACCCCGAACAGGGCACGGAACTTTTCTATGCCTTCCCCCTGCTCCCGCGCTCTCCGCTGACCGACGCCCTGCCCCCTGTCCGCCTCTGGGCGGAAACGCCGCAGGGCCTGATGCCCTTTGGCGAGAATACCGGAAACTGATTCTGGAGATGCTGTAAAGGATTTTTGTGTGCTGGGGGAGGGGGAACCCCCTCTGCTGGCGCGAGAGGGGGTT
>DXFI01000140.1 GCA_019114565.1 Candidatus Desulfovibrio intestinigallinarum
GGGTGTTCCTCTGAACGTTGCAAAAAGTCCCGCGTCTGATGGCGAAATGCGCGACAACAACAGGGAGCAAAGGTCGTTCGTCCTTTGCTCCCTGTTGTTTATTACATGATATATTCACTGGCTCATTTTTAGAGCGTTTCAGCTTTGGAAAAGGTGAAACGCGAGACGGCAGCACAGCGCCGTCCGGCCCGAAGCGAGCGGAAAAACCGTGCTCTTTCTGTTCGCTTCGGGCCGTATGGTTTGAAACGCAAAGCGCTTCAAATTGAACATGCTTTAGGCGTGACATATCAGCCAGTTTCGTTTCATGCCGCCGGGGGACGGCAATTGACGGACTGCGACCGCATAGCCGCAACGTCCCATCCTCCTGAATAAAGCGCGCTGGGGAAGGAGTGGGGGGCTTGGGGGGAGAGGGAACACCTCCCGCGCTAGCGGCGACCGAATGGCGGCCGCAGGCCGTGCCCGTTGCGACGAAGGAAGCTACGGGCATCGACAGTAGAGATGAGGGGTTCCCTCTCCCCCCACCACAAAACACTCTGCCGGTAAATCAGCCTCTGCGGCGGCGGAAGCGGATCAGCAGCTCCCGGACTTCCTGCCGGGAGAGGCCGAGGAAGGCGGGCAGCACGGCCGCAAACAGGGTTACGCAGCAGGTATAGAGGATGCCGGACAGGAAGAAGCGCGGGATGCTCTCCATATTGCCCAGACCGGCAAGGAGACTGGCTTCGCGGCAGCCCCAGGCCAGGGCCAGCAGGGCTGCAAGGCTCCATATCTGATGAGCCAGATTGCGCCAGAAGTGGAGCGGCACAAAGCGGGAAGCCAGCCAGAGATAGATATTGACGGTCAGCATCTGGACGAAGACCGTCTTGCAGGCCAGCCCGACGGCGCCGAGGTGGAAGCCGTAGAGATTCTCGGGAGCCAGCAGCAGCCAGGCGGTTGCAAGGCCGTAGACGCATTCCGCCGCGGCCATGTTGCGCAGAACGCGGGTCCGGCCGGTGGCGTGAAAGACGGAGCCCGCCAGTTGGCCGTAGGCCTGATGCAGAGGATAGAGAGCCATGATCTGCACGGGGATGATGGCGGCGGCAAATTCCTCGCCGCCGAAAATGCGCACGAGGGCCGCGCCTTCGATCAGGGTGAAACAGGAAAAGTAGGCCGCCACGACATAGAGCAGGGGCGCGAAGCGGTTGATCAGGCGTCCCATGGCCGCGGCATCCTTGCGCCCCCAGGCAATGGAAAGCTCGCGCATGACCAGCGGCGTCATGGCGGAGACAAAGAGGAAGCAGGCCATGCTGACTTTTTGCGACAGGGCGAAAAAGCCCTGTTCGGCGCTGCCGTCGAACCATTGCAGCAGCCAGCGCTCCGCGGAGAGCATGGCAAAGGAAAGCAGCGCCTGCACAAAGAGCGGGTGGCTGTAGTCAAAGAACTCCCGCGTATAGGCGCGCCGGGTATGCGCCTCCAGCGAGAGAGGCACGGGCGCGCCGAAGCGCCGCCGCCAGGCCGTGCGCGTCACGAGCCAGTAGCCGAAGGCCGTGGAACCCAGCATGACATACTGCTGGGCAAAGAGCGTGTGGATGGTAAGGGCATCCCACCAGAAGAGCGCGCCCAGCGCCACGACGGCAACAAGAGAAAGCGCGGTGCGTACCAGCTCGGAAGGGACGGTTTCGCCGAGGGCGTCGTTGGTGGAGCGCAAAACGCGCCCCCACCAGGTCAGAAAGGCCCAGAGGGCGGCCAGCGGCGCGAGCCAGCCCGGCACATCGGGCATAAGCAGATTGCCGACGGACGGCACCAGCATGAGCGCCGCGGCGGCAAGACTGATGCAGAGCACCAGCAGGCCCATACGCACGTAAAAGGCTATGAGTCCGCCCTCTCCCTGCCGCCGCGAAAGGGCGTTGTAGAAGCAGGTGGACGTGCCCATGTCGAGGAAGCCGGACAGCTGCTGAAAGAGATTGGTGGCAAAGCTGTAATTGCCGTACATCTGCGGCCCCAGGGCACGCGGCAGGATGGCCTCCATGACGAGATAGACCGGCACGGAGGCCACGTTGGCCAGGAGCTTGTAGGCATAGCGACGCGCCAGCGTGGGGGTGGATGCCTGCATGGATCAGCTCAGCTGCGCGGGGGCGCTCAGGGCACGGGCGGCCACGTCGGCAAGGGGCAGATCGTGCACGGTCTGCCCGTCAAAGATGGTGCAGGGCGTCTGATCGCCGCTTGCGGCAAGGGTGCGCAGCACGGGCATGTCGTCCAGCGTCGGGCCGAGGCAGGACAGCGCCCAGGCGGCCATGCCGCGGCAGACGGTATCTCTGTCGAGAGCCGCGCCCTTGCGCAGCCAGGGGCGGGCGGGAGCGGCCAGATCGGGGCGGCTCTGGGCAAGACGGCCGATGGCCCAGTAGCAGGAGCGGCGCAGCACGTCCTGATCGCAGAAGTTGTCGTCCTTTTCCAGTTCGATGATGTAGGAAATCAGGACGCGGTGAAACTCCCGCCCTGCCTGCGGACAGGCGGCGGCAATTTCGCCGAAGGCTTCGGGGATGCCCCAGCCGATGTTCCCGGATTCTTCGTTCATGTGCCACATGAGACGGCGCATGATGTTGCGCATGTCTTCGGGGCGCGCTTCGGCAATGCGGTTGACGACGCGGCCCAGAGCCACGGCGGCGCGGTGGCGCGTCAGGGGCTCCAGCGGCAGGCAGGCGATGAGCGGCCCCACGGCGGACAGGCCGTAGTCCTCTATTTCCGTCAGATGATCCTGCCAGTCCTCCCCGGCCAGCAACGGTCTGAGACGAGCTTTCAGCGCGCGCATGCGCGGCGTGCGGCGTTCCGATGTTTCCATAGCGTCTCCTTGTGATTCCGCGTCCGAATAGAGCTTTTTTCGACTTGAAACGCTGTGTGTTTCAAACCATACGACCTGCCGTTTCGCGGAAAATGCGTTTTTTCCGCTCTCTGCGGGTCGGGCGGCACTGCGCCGCCTCGTGAAGTGCCTTTTTCAAATGAAAAAGCGCGCTGGGGAAGGGATGGAGGCTTGGGGGGAAGGGCCCAGCCTTTTCGCAGCGAAGCGAGAAAGGACGTTCTCGTAGTCCTCTCGCGCGAGCAGAGGGGTTTCCCTTCCCCCAAATAGGTTGCGGAAGTGTTGGCACTCCCTAGGATTTAGGCCGGATGATGGCCCCATCTTCCTTGATCTGCAGTTTGCGCGCCATGAGTTCGCAGACATTCTGGAACTTGCCGTTGACGACCCGGAACGTCTCCACCCGCTGGGCAAAGGCCGGGCCTTCCTCGGCAATGCGCCGTTCCAGCAGATCCACGGCAAAGGCGTACAGGGCGGCGTCCGCCTGATTCAGTTCCGCGGCCAGTTCCTTATCCCTGTCCGTCAGGGGCGGCAGGGAGGCATCCTTGCGCAGGACGTTCCGGCGTTCGTAGAACAGACGGGTCAGCCCCAGCGTCTTTGCCAGCAGGAGCAGGCTTTCGTCAAAACGCTCCTGTATGCCGAAGCAGCAGAAGGCGTTTTCCAGACGATCCTTTGCCCGTTCCAGAGCTTCGGCGTCGTCGATGTTCTTGAATTTCCCGGCCAGCGCATGGGTCATGAAATTGCTGCCGCGCAGGCAGAGCTGATGCTCCTTGCCCGTAAGATAGTGTTCGAACGAAATATTGTTTTCGTTCAGATAGGCATACATATGATTGCGGGGCCAGGTCCGCAGAAAGCGATATTCTGAAATCAGCCGGGATACGGGCTCCCGCAGAAAGGTAAAAATGCGCACAGGACGCCCGTACAGCGTGGGCGGGTAGAGGGATTGCGGCATGAGATGCCCCTGAATGAGGCGCAGGCGATTCAGACGCTCCACCTCCAGCTCGCGGCAGGCGGCGTAATCCTCGCGCCGGTAGACGCTCAGAACTTCTTCGGGGGCGAAGTTGTCCTTGAGAATGGCATTCAGGGTCGTGCCTGCCGTGCGGGGCAGGTGAAAGAAGAAAAAGGGAGCCTCGGATTGCGGCTGTGTCGTCATGGTTTCCGTCCTGCTGAAAATACGCTGCGCATGCGGCACTGTACACGCGTGGTCAAGGATGTTGCAAGTCCGTCGGACACAGGAATTCGCTTGAAGAGGTGCGGTCTTTTGCGCTAGAGCAGTTCGACGCCGGCGCATGCCGTCATACCGGGGAAAAGAATATCCCCTTTTCTCCGGGCTCCTCGTTCCGCCTTCTTCCCCGGCGACTCCGGCTTTCCGCCGGACAGCGCCAAGGAGTCCCGATGTCGCATTCCCCGAAAAATCTTGTCATGCCGTCGCTTCCCGCGCCTGCCGGTTTCCGGGCGGCGGATCTGCTCTTTATTCTGCTGGCCGCGCTCTATGCCGTCGCCGTTGCCTGCGGCGTGCCGGACATGGCCTCCGGCGGCGCGGACATGGACAGCGATCTCAGCACCTATGCCTTTTCCATGGCCGGTCTGGCTCATCCTGAATATTTCGTCAATGATCCCATTCTTCGCACGCTGACCCCGGCCAATTCCTTCTGGAATCTCTTCCAGTTTTTTGCCGACCTGCTGACTCCGGACAACGCCTATGCCGTAGGCCTGTTCCGCGCAGGCGCGCTGAGCATCTTTCTGGGGCTCTGTTCCGCCTACGCCCTGGGCCGCTGGCTGTTCTCCAGCCCCGGGCTGGCCGCGCTGCTGGCCATGCTGTTCAGCGTCACCATCTGGGTGGGCTGGGGGACCTTCTGGGGCCTGACGCATTCCGATCCCATTCCGCGCACGCTCTATGCCGCCCTGTGGCCGCTGTTGCTGCTGGCGGGACTGGCCGGGGCGGCCCGGGCCTGTCTGCGTCCGCTGGCCATGTTCTGCGTCGGCCTCAGCGTCTGGATGCACGGCCTCAACGGCCTGGCCTTCGGCGGCATGCTCTTTTGCGCCTATGCCCTGATGAGGCCGGATACTCTGAACTTCAAGGGGCATGTGCTTAACCTGCTGCTCTGCCTTGTCTGCTACTTCATCCCCGTGGTGCTTTTCCTGCGGGCCTCGCTGGGGCAGCCGCAGGATTTCACATCCGCGGATATGGCAACCTTTCAGGAGCTGTTCCGCCTGCGCTGGAGCCGCGACTACACGCAGACCGTGGAGGCCATTCCCGGCTATCTGTTCCGTTATGCCTTTCAGCCGCCGATCTTCCTGCTGGCCGTCTGCGGGGCCTTTGTGGCCTGGCGGGCCGGATCGGAACGTGTCCGCCTGCTGCTGCGTCTCTACCCCGGCATGCTGATCGGGCTGGCCTTTGTCGTCCTGTTCAGCTGGGCGGAAAGCCGCTTTGCGGCCCAGTACGGCCGCCTGCCCATGGGGCATGAGCTGATCCGCGGGCTGCGTTATCTCATTCCTCTGTCCTGGCTGCTGATTGTCGCCCTGCTGGCCCCGCTGTGGCCGCGCATTCCCCGGCTGCTGCGCGTGGCGGCGGTCGCCGCGCTGGCCTGCGGACTCTTCCTCGGTAATCCCGACAGGCAGAACGTGGGCGCGCAGCATGCCGTTGCGCAGTGGACGGGGCTGCCGCTGCCCTATGAGCAGCGCGCGCAGCAGTGGCGGGCGCACAGTCGTCTGCATCGTGACGCGCTGGATGCCGTCGCCCGGATCGTCCCGGCAGGCGAGCGCGTCTACAGCAGCAGCGGCGACATGGGCGTGCGGCATCTTGCCCTGCGGCCGCTGGATCACACCTTCAAGGACGGTTCTCATCCCTTCTACAACAAAAATATCGAAGCCGCGCGCGTCTGGCTGCGCTTCAACCGCTACCACGCGGCCGGGGAGCAGGGCTATATTGCCGCCTGGCAGGCGTCGGAATCTCCCTGGCTGCTGACGGATCGGCCTCAGGACAGGGATGCGCTGCTGCCTCTGGGCGAGATTGTCTGGGAGAATCAGGGCTGGCTGCTGCTGCACAGGCGTCCGGGCCAGAACTCCTGATGCTATCGCGAGATCCCGCCGTTCCCCGTCTGCGCGGGCCCGGCGGGGCTTGCGTCCGCTGCGTGCGTCTGGCATACTCTCCCCGTCTCAATGTGCCGGTTGTGTCGCGGAAAAGCAGCTTCCGGCCGTCCACAATGCAACCGCCGGCCGTCCGCCGGGCGGCATGTGCGGGAAGAACAATGCAGGCCGAACTTCTGCTTTTCGACATCGGCAATACCTCCATCAAGGTGGGTCTGGCGGATGCGTCCCGCGTCTGCACCTCCTATACTCTGCGCACGGACACGGGACAGACCTCCGACAGCCTCGGGCTCAGTCTTCTGACGCTGCTTTCCCATGCGGGCGTTTCCGCCGAGGGCATCACGCATTGCGTCATTTCCTCGGTAGTACCCAATATCAACGCCACAGTCCGCGCCTGCGTGGCCCGTTATATCGGCTGCCCCGTGGCCTTTGTGCCCGCCGACATCCCCGTGCCGCTGGAAAATCACTACGATATCCCCACCGAAGTGGGCGCCGACCGGCTGGTGGGCGCGTACGCGGCCCGGCGTCTGTATCCTGATCCGGCATCGTTCATTGTTGTTGATTTCGGCACGGCCGTTACCTTTGACTGCGTGGAAGGCAACGCCTACCGCGGGGGGCTCATTTTCCCCGGCCCGCAGACGGCGCTGTCCGCCCTTGCCCGCCAGACAGCCCAGCTCCCGCGGGTGGATCTGGAACTGGATGCAACAGAACCCGTCATTGCCCGCAGCACCAGCACAAGCATTCAGCACGGCCTCTACTTCGGCTTTGTGGGCATGGTGGAAAGCCTGTGCGCCCGTCTGGCCCGGCAGCTGCCCGGCGAAACGGCCATTTATGCCACGGGCGGCTTTGCGCAGGGCATGGCGCGCGTCACCTCTATTTTTACGGAAGTTTTCCCCTCGCTGCTGCTGGAAGGGCTGCGGCGACTGCATTTTGAAAGCATCGGCCGGTAACGGCCCCGGCGCTCTCCCGGCGCCGCAAACACAAGGAGAACATCATGAGCAGCAGCATTGCGTCGGTTTACGGTCGTGAAATTCTCGACTCGCGCGGCAATCCTACCGTCGAGGTGGAAGTCACCCTCGAATCCGGACAGAGCGCCCGCGCGGCCGTGCCTTCCGGCGCTTCCACCGGCAGCCGCGAAGCTCTCGAAATGCGCGACGGCGACAAGAAGCGTTTCGGCGGCAAGGGCGTGACCAAGGCCGTGGAAAACGTCAATACGGAAATTGCCGACGCCCTGCTGGGTCTGGATGTCCTGCATCAGGTGCAGATCGACAATACCCTGATCGATCTTGACGGCACGGACAACAAGTCCCGTCTTGGCGCCAATGCCATGCTGGGCGTGTCCATGGCCTGCGCCCGTGTGGCCGCCCAGTATGTGGGCCTGCCCCTGTACAACTATCTTGGCGGCGTCAATGCCAAGGTGCTGCCCGCTCCCATGATGAACATCATCAACGGCGGCGCGCATGCTCCCAACAACCTGGATATTCAGGAATTCATGATTATGCCCGTCCGGGCCCAGAGCTTCCGCGACGCCCTGCGCATGGGCGCGGAAGTCTTCCATGCCCTGAAGAAAATCCTTCAGGCCGACGGGCATGTGACCAGCGTGGGCGACGAAGGCGGCTTTGCCCCCAACCTCAAGAGCCATGACGAGGCCTTTGCCTACATCATCAAGGCCATCGAGGAAGCGGGCTACAATCCCGGCAGCGAAATCGTGCTGGCCATCGACGCCGCCGCCTCCGAATTCTATCAGGACGGCAAATACGTGCTCAAGGGCGAAAACCGTACCTTCAGCAGCGCTGAAATGACCGCCTGGCTGGAAGAATTCACCAGAAAGTATCCGCTGATCTCCATCGAAGACGGCATGGCCGAAGGCGACTGGGACGGCTGGAAGATGCTGACCTCCTCCCTCGGCGACATTCAGCTGGTGGGCGACGATGTGTTCGTGACCAATCCCTCCATTCTGGCTGAAGGCATCAACGAGGGCGTGGGTAACTCCATCCTGATCAAGCTCAACCAGATCGGCACGGTGACGGAAACCCTCGACACCATCGAAATGGCCAAGGAAGCCGCCTACACCACCGTCATTTCCCATCGTTCCGGCGAAACCGAGGACAGCTTCATTGCCGATCTCGCCGTGGGCGTCAACGCCGGCCAGATTAAGACCGGTTCCCTCTGCCGCTCCGAACGCATGGCCAAGTACAACCAGCTCCTTCGCATCGAGGAAGAACTGGGCGACGGCGCGGAATTCTTCGGCCCCATGCTGGCCGAATACTACGCGCTGAGCGACAGCGACGACTAGAACTGGTTTTCTTGAGGGGGAAGGAACCCCTTTTGCTCGCGGCAAAAAGGGGT
>DXFI01000141.1 GCA_019114565.1 Candidatus Desulfovibrio intestinigallinarum
AAGGGGGACCCTTTACGCGCCAGCTAAAGGGTCCCCCTTCCCCCCTCAACAGTACCGCCCACCCCCTTGGGGACGGCGCGCAGCACAATGGTGTCGCCTTCGCGGACGTAGCGGCCCAGAACGGGGCCGAGGCGATGCAGCGGGCTGCCGCAGGCGCAGGGCCCGGGCAGGAGCGAGGCGGCGTCGCCGGTACGATAGCGGACAAGGGGCATGGCTTCCCTTTGCAGGGTTGTCAGAACCAGCTCGCCCACCTGTCCTTCCGGCAGGGGGGCTCCGGTGACGGGATCTATAATCTCTATGAGGCAGTCCAGCTCCCGCAGATGATGGCCTTCCCGGGCGGGACACTGCACGCCGCCGCCAAAACCGGATTCCGTCAGGCCGTAGTGATCAAGCGTCAGGCAGGAAAAGGACGTGCTGATGCTCCCCTGTAGTTCCGGGCGAAAGACGCCGCCGCTGGACAGCGCGCCGCGCAGACGACAGGCGGCGGCATGCAGCGTGGCATCCTGTGCGGCGGCATGCAGCAGGGCTTCCAGCTGTTCCGGGCCGCCGATGACGGTATCGGGCCGGACGCGCGCGAAGTCGTCGCGCAGGCTGTCCGGCGTGGCGGCGGGATTGCCGCCTTCGACGCGAATGCCTGCGGGAGAGAGGGCCTGCCGGAGCAGATCCGTCACGCCGTCGGGACGATCCGCGCCGGGCAGCAGCACCAGCAGCGATTGCCCCGGTTCTATCAGCTGCCGCATGCCCACGGCAAAGAAGAGGGCCGTGCGTTTTAAATCGTGCTCGGAAAAGGCAAGACGCTTGGGCAGGCCCGTGCTGCCGGAGGTTTGCAGAGTCACAATACGCTGCACATCGCCTTGCGAGATACAGAGAAAATTCTGCCAGCGGCGCAGGTCTTCCACGGTGGTAAAGGGCAGGCGGGCCAGATCCGCAAGGGAACGGAGCTGCAAATTCTGTCCTGCCAGCGTTCGTTTGTAGAAGCGGCTGCGCGTTGCCGTCCAGGCCAGCGTTTGCCGCAGCAGGCGCAGCTGGGTTGCGCGCACGCGATCCGGCAGGGGCAGAGCCTCCGGGCCGTCGCATTCGCGGGAAATCCAGGCATCCAGCACACAGGGGCTTGTCATACGCGCCCCCTGTAGAGCGGCTGGCCGTTGCAGGATGTCAGATTGTAGGCGCAGAAAGGAACGAGCGTGCCCGGCCCGGTGACAATGTGGATGCAACAGCCGCGCACCCGCTCCACGTCAAAGCTCAGGGCGTCCTGAAAGGCCATGGCCGAGACGGTGAAGCGCCGATCCGCTCCAGAGGTGTTCAGAAAGCGGGAAAAGGCGTCGGCGGCGGTGGGTTCCGGGTGCGGCGAGCCCCAGTGCCCGGCCACAAAGGCCCGCGAACGGCGCGCGCCTTCGGCATTGTCCAGTCGCGAGCCGCTGCCACCGCAGCAGGCCGCACCCGCCGGTTCGGCGGAAAGCCCCTGTCCTTCCCGCGCATAGACGGCGCTGAACGAGCACAGGGAATGCTCGCAGGACGGAGCGTGCAGATGCCGGGCCCTGACCATGCCGCCGCTCTGCCGCTCCAGCGCCAGCATGAGATCGGGCAGCGTCAGCCGGGGGCTTGCATCCAGTGCCCACGGCGTGCGCCCGAAGGAGGCCGCAGGCTGAAAATGCAGACCGCGCACGACGGGACCCTGCTGTACGGCCCAGCGGAGCAAGTCGCCGATTATGTCGTCGTTGACGCCGCGAACCAGCGTGCAGACCAGCACGACGCCCAGTCCGGCCTCGCCGCAGCGGCGCAGGGCTTCCCGTTTGAAGTCCAGACAGTCGCGTCCGCGCAGCGTTCGGAAAACGGCGTCATCCAGCCCGTCCCATTGCAGATAGACGGAATCCAGCCCGGCTTCCCGGAGGCGTCGGGCATAGCCCTTTTCCGTGGCCAGCCGCAGACCGTTGCTGTTGACCTGCAACAGCCCAAAGCCCAGCTCCCGCGCCGCGGCGATGCTCTCCGGCAGGAAGTCGTACAACGTCGGTTCGCCGCCGGAAAGCTGAACGTTGCACGCGCCGGAAACAGCCCGCAGGCCGCGCAGACGCTCCAGTACTTCATCGGCGGTCAGATCGCCGGAAGGGCTTCCCGCTGCCGCGGCATAGCAGACGGGACAGGCCATGTTGCAGCGCTGCGTTACTTCAATAAGGCCGGTGCAGGTATGCTGGGCATGATCCGGGCAGAGGCCGCAATCGTAAGGACAGCCCTTGTCCGCGACGTGTCCGGGCTGCCGGGGCGGCGCGGGGATGCGCTCCGTCACCCAGTCCAGAAAATCCGGCAGCCCCTGCCCCTGACGCCAGACCGGCGTGCAAAAATCGCCATGCTGCGGGCAGTGCTTGTGCAGAAAAATGCATCCGTCGGGCGCAAGGCGATAGGTGGCGTCGATGCGGCGCAGACATTCCGGGCAGACGCTTTGCGTCTGATGCAGAGCTATATGGCCGTCCATGATCAACCTGCCACGTCCACGTTGTAGTTTTCCAGAATTTCGAGAATCGTTCCCCAGCAGCGCGCCAGCAGTTCGCCGCAGACCTGCATGTCGGGCCTGCCGTCGTCGGACACGGCTCCGGCCTGCCGCATAAGCCCCGCGCTGATCTGCTCGCAGCCATAGCCGCCGAAATCGGCGCACGCGCCATAAAACCATTCGGCGTAGTCGTTGCACATGGCTTCCAGCATGGGATGCGGTTCGTTGTCCTGTCCGGACAAATAGGCAAGGATCATGGCCCCGCCGCCCAGCAGACCGCACGGCCCGCCGGACTGGCCTACGCCGTGACACAGACCGCGCGCGGCCCGCAGCCAGTCTGTATTTTCCTCGCCGCGCACCTGCAAAGCCAGCGCGGCCAGCAGCTGACTGCAACACATGCCCGCGCGGATTTGCGGCAGTATTTCCAGCAAGACAGGATTCATGGCTTTTCCTTTTTCGATACCTTCAGAATATTTTTTTCGGGGGGAAGAGAAACCCATTCTTCCTCTTGACGCTAAATCGTTCTTCTGGGGGGAAGGAAACCCCCTTATCTCTGCTGTCGATGCCCGTAAGGCTCCTGCGTCGCCTAACGGGCACGGCCTGCGGTCGCCTTCGGTCGCGGCCAGCGCGCAAGGGGCGTTTCCTTCCCCCCAAAAGGTTCCCCTTCCCCCTCAAGAATCTTTAAGAATCTTTTTCCAGAATCCAGAGCCCGTAGCCGTAGCGGCGGGGCGCGCAGTTGCAGGACATTCCGGCCAGCGCGGCCAGGTCCGTCCGCGTGCCGCCGTTCCAGAGGAGACGGGCCGCAAGGGAGCGCAGGCGATCGGAGTGATCCTCGCTGTGCAGCAGGCGCAGTCCCGCCTGTCGGAACAGCCGGAGCAGAGCGGGCAGAGGGCGCGCGCCGCGCAGACAGGAGGGAGCCCCCGGCCCCGGCAGGGGAGACGGCGCGTCTTCTGTCAGAAAGAGATCACTTAGCAGCAGCCGTCCCCCAGGCCGGAGCACACGGGCCATTTCCCGCAGCGCGGCTTTGCCGTCCGGCAGAAGGGACAGCACGCACTCGCAGAGCAGACCGTCGAGAACGCCGTTGCGCAGGGGCAGAGCGAGCGCCGTGCAGCACAAAAGCGGCAGACCCGCCGCGGCTGTGTCCGGCTGTCTGTCGCAACCGACGGCACGATAGCCGAGCGCGCGCAGAAGACGCAGCGTCGCCCCCGCGCCACAGCCGATGTCCAGCAGACGCGCCCCCGCAGGGAAGGCGCACAGGGCAAGACCGCGCCGGGTGACGGACAGACCGCCGGGACGCCAGGCATCCCCGGCGACCTGCCGGAACCCCGGCTGCGCGTAAAGGGGCTCTTCCATCTATTTGTCTTCCAGCAGGGCCTCCACTTCCGCCATCTTGCCTTCAGCCAGTGATTTGGGCACCAGCGTCAGACCGCAGGACGGGCAGCGGGGCAGCAGCACGTCAAAGGCGCTGTTCATGTAAAAGGCCTGCACCTTGCGTTGCTCCAGCCTTTCGCCGCAGCGGGCGCAAAACCAGTCTCCGGCATCGGGGCCGTAATTGGGTTCCATGCTCATGGTCAGATCTCCTTGCCGGGCTGCATGGCCCCGGGAAGCCACATCCGGTGACACCAGGCGTCGTAAATGACACAGCCCTCGTCCGAGATGGCGTATTCCACCCAGAAGGTGACGTGCCGGGGCCGCCAGGAGCCGACAAAATGTCCGCTTTCCTTTTCCAGAAACTTCTGTCCGGTACGCTCGATGCCTTCGACGGCTTCCTGTACGTCCTGCCGCAGGATGAAGCGATCCTCCATGCGGGCAAGCACGTCGTCGGCAATGAGCAGAGGGAGCGCGGCCGCTTCCGGCGGGGGCAGGGTTTCGCCGTATTCCGCCAGCACCTCCCGGCGCAGCGCCACGCGCCCGGCCCGGCGGGCCGAAAGTCCGGCCACGGGCGCGCGCGAGGCGGCCCCGGCGGCGGATGTTTCGGCCGTCATGGGCAGCAGGTCCAGAAGATGCAGACTTTCCTTGCCCTGACGCGCCAGCCGATCCCGGCACATGATGCAGGAACAGAGCGCCGTGTGCGGCAAATCGGATGCCCGGCGCGCGGCCATGACGTCGGCCATGTCCGGCTGGGCATTCCAGACAAGGCCGCCATAGCCGCAGCAGGCTGTTTCCGTGCCGCTGCGGCGCGGATCTTCGCCGCGCAGGCCGCACTTGCGAACCAGAGAACGCACGGCGGCGCGCCAGCCTTCCTGATGCCGTGCGCCGCAGGGGTCCTGAATGCTGACAACGGGCGCGTCGGCGACGGGCGCGGCTTCGGGCAGCAGGTCGTCCAGATATTCCCAGAGGGAACGGAGCCGGGCGTCCGGCAGGGCGCGGGCCAGCGCGTCCAGACAGGAGGCGCAGGCCACGATCAGCTCCGGCTTGCCGAGAGATTCCCAGTCGGCGCGCAGCCGCGCGGCATGTTCGTCAAAAAGGGGCGTATTGCCCGCCCAGAGGGCGGGAACGCCGCAGCAGGAAAGCATGATGCCCGTGCCGCCGTCGAGGCGTTCGCGCAGGAAGCGCCAGACGCGCAGAACCTGCGGGCCGCGCGCCGCCGTAAGCTGACAGCCGGGGAAGAAGAGGCGCGCGCAGCGTCCGGTTGCGGGATCGGGGCGGCTGACGGCGCTTTCCGGCCCGGAAGCCTGCGCCATGTCTTCAAGGGCGAATTCGTGGGCTGATTGCGGCATATAGCCGCGTTCGACCATATCCTGCCGGGCATGCAGGCAGAGATCGGCCATGGAAAAGCCTTCGGGGCAGATTTCCGTGCACTGACCGCAGAGCGCGCAGCCCAGCGCAAGAGCGTTGGCCGTGTGCGTTCCTTTGACGATGGCGGCATTATTGTAAATTTTTCGGGCATAGGTGCGCGGAAATTCTCTGTGCCGCTCCAGAAAGGCGCATTCGCGCACGCATTGCAGGCATTCGCAGCGGAGACAGCGCCCTGCTTCGCGGGCGGCCTCGTCCGCGTCGTATGTCGCAGCGGCGGGCAGGACGCGGGCAACGGAAGCTACGCCGTCCAGCGGCGTATGCAGTACGCGGCGATCGTTTTCCTGTTCCCGCGACGCGGCCAGCGACGCGCCGGTCATGAGGCGGAAGAGGGTGATGGCCGCGGTGCGGCCTTCGCCTGCCTGCCGGGACGCCGAGGCAAGACGCGCGCCCGTGGGTGTTTCGTCCGTCCAGCCGCCGCAGCAGACGTTGCCTTCCACATGCAGGGTGGCGGCGTCCACATCAGCCCGTTGCAGGGGCAGCAGCGCTGCCGCGGCGTCCATGTCCACGAAGACGGCGGCGTATTCCTGCCGCAGACGGCCGAGCAGCGTTGCATCGTATTGCGACGGCAGGAAGGTGACGGGCGTTTTGCCGAAGTCGGTCCATTCCGCGTCAAGGGCTGTTTCGGGGATATCGGGATAGGAGCGGCGCAGGGCGTCGCGCGCGTCGCCCTCGTGCAGTACATCCACGGGAAAGCCCTTGCGGGAAAGCTCCCAGGCAACCACAAGTCCGGCCAGCCCCGCGCCGAGAACGGCCAGCCGCTGCTGCCTCGGGGGGCGCGGTATGAGGCGTGTCTGCGGGGGCGTCGTTGCAAGAACATGGCGCTCCAGAGCGCCGACGGCCAGCGCGCCGCCCAGATCGCGGCGCAAACAGGCGTTTTCGCAGGGATGATCGCACACGGCGATAAGAATGGCCGGCAGCGGCAGATGGCGTTCCAGCAGCTTGCGGGCGTCTCGCGTCCTGCCTGAGGCAAGGTGTTCCATGAAGGCGCGCACATCCATTTGCAGGGGGCAGGCGGCGCGGCAGCGCGGCATGGCCTCCTGTGTGCAGTGGGCCTCTACGGCATGGAGTTCAGACTGATCCACGGCGGCGTCTCCATTAGAGTCTTTTCGGTTTGAAACGCGTTGCGTTTCAAACCATACGGCCTGTCGTTTCCGGAAAAAGCGCGGTTTTTCCGCTCACTTTTGGCCGGGCGGCGCTGTGCCGCCGCCTCGCGTTCGACCTTTTGCAAAGCTAAAACGCTTCAGCGGCAGAGGATGTTTGCCCCGGAGGAAGAGATGGCGCGCGGAGAGCGGCCTTTTTCCTCCGATGACGGACAGGAAGGAACAAAACGGCAAAGGGGGGAGCATCCCGAGGATGCTCCCCTGTGTTGTCGTGCTGTGCATGTGCGGCGGTGCGCCGTGCATGCAGGATCGCCGTAGTTACTTCTTCATGGCCGCCAGCACCTTTTCAGGATAGGCGGGCAGATGCGTCACACGGGCGCCGCAGGCGTTGTAGATGGCGTTGATGATGGCCGGATGCGGGCCGCACAACGGGATTTCGCCGGTGCCGGACGCGCCGAAGGGGCCGTCGGGACGGGGCGTTTCCACGTAGATGAGCTCGATATTGTCCGGGATGTCCTTGATGTAGGGGATACCGGCGCCGGCCATGGTGCTGTGCTTCTTGATGTCCTCGTAGTCTTCGCTGAGGGCAAGGCCGACGCCCTGGGCGATGCCGCCGTAGAGCTGGCCGTCGGTGAGCAGGCGGTTGACCACCTTGCCGATGTCGGCAACCATGGTCATCTTTTCCACGGTCGTCTTGCCGGTGGCCACTTCCACGGCCACTTCGGCCATGAAGAGGCCGTACATGTAGCAGCAGAAGGGTTCGCCCTGGCAGTTCTTGCCGCAGTCCCTGGCGGGAGCGGTCCACTTGCCGTTCTGGCGCACGTCGCGGCCCTCGGCCTTCATTTCGTCGTAGGTGTAGAAGCCGCCTTCGGGCTTGCGCATGGCTTCAATGAGCATTTCGCAGGAAACGCGGATGGCGTTGCCGGTCATGACCTGCGAACGGGAGCCGCCGGCCGGGCCGGAGTTGGGGGTCTTGCTGGTGTCGTTCATCACCAGATGGATTTTTTCCACGGGAATGCCGAGCGGACGCAGGGCTTCGTGCGCCGTGCACTGCGCGCCGGAGTCGGCGCCCTGACCGTGATCTTCCCACGAGCTGCCGATGGTCACGGAGCCGTCGGGATTGAGTTCCGCCCATGCTTCGGAGGAGTCCGGGCCGTCCAGACCCGCGCCGTAGACGGCGAGGGCCAGACCGACGCCGCGCTTGACGGTATCGGTGGATTCCTCCTTGGCTTTGGCCTTGGCGGCTTCATACTTGGGCCGCAGAGCCTTGAACATGGTCGGCAGGTTCATGACTTCGGGCTTCTGGCCGGTCGGCGTGGTGTCGCCTTCCTTGTAGCAGTTGATCTCGCGCAGATCGAAGGGGTCCATGCCCAGCTTTTCGGCAAGTTCGTCCATCAGCACTTCGGAGGGGAATTCCGATTCGGGGCCGCCGTAGCCGCGGAAGGCCGCGCCCCAGGCGTGGTTGGTGGCCACGGTGCGGCCGTCGCCGCGGATGTTCGGAATGCCGTAGCCCGCGCCGATGAACTGCGCGCCGCGCAGGGTCAGCAGGTCGCCGAATTCGGAGTAGGGGCCGTGGTCGCAGGTCCAGTCGGTTTCCATGGCCTTGATCTTGCCGGTTTTCTTGTCGGCGGCCATGCGCACGGTCGTCCAGAAGGGCGAGCGCTTGCCGGTGTACTGCTGCTGCTGTTCATAGTTGTAGCGCAGGTGGCAGGGGCGGCCGGTAGCCAGAACGGCCACGCCGATCAGGGCTTCCATGGTGGGGCTGAACTTGTAGCCGAAGGTGCCGCCGGTGGTGTTCTGGACCATGATCAGGTCCTTGCCGAACTCAAGGCCGAGGCCGGGGGCAATCATGAGGCCGTGCAGATGCAGGCCGATGGACTTGGAATGAATGACGAGCTGGCCCTGATCGTTGAGATAGCCGTAGCCCACGTCGGGTTCGATGTTCAGGTGCGGCTGGCGCTGCGTGTAGAAGCTGTCTTCCACCACCACATTGTTGGGGTCTTCAAAGAAAGGTTTGGTGTCTTCGCCCTTTTCGATGTGGGGTTCATAGTAGACGTTGGGCGTGCCGGGGTGAATTTCGATGGCGTCGGGAGCCATGGCGTCCATGGCGTTCATGTATTCGGGCAGCGGCTCCAGATCGAACTTCACCTTCTCGGCAGCGGCGCGGGCGTTGCACTCGGTATCGGCACAGACGATGGCCAGCGCGTCCCCGTACTGGAACACCTTTTCATCGTTGAGGATGGGACGATCCCAGCCGTCGCCCTTGTTGTCGGGGAAGGTGATCAGGCCGGTGATGCGGTTCTTGCCCTTGACGTCCTTGTGCGTCAGCACGCGATAGACGCCGGGCATCTTTTCGGCTTCGGACGTGTCGATGCCCTTGATGAGGGCGTGGGATACCTTGGCCTGCGCCAGAGCGAGGTGCAGCGTGCCCGCGGGCATGCGCACGGCGGCGTCCGCGCCGTATTCGGCCGTGCCGGTCACCTTGGCAACGGCGCTGGGACGAGGCAGACGGGAGCCGAAGGCGCGGCCGTCGGCAGGCAGTTTGTAGCGGATTTCCTCAATATCCTTGTCGCCGCGCATGACGGCGGCGGCGTCCATGACGGCGTCCACCAGCGGGATATAACCGGTGCAGCGGCAGACGTTGCGGTTCTTCTGGAACCAGTCGCGCACTTCTTCGCGGGTCGGCCTGGGATTGTGATCCAGCAGGCTCTTTGCGGACAGGATGAAGCCGGGCGTGCAGAAACCGCACTGGGCCGCGCCGTGGAAAATCCAGGCTTCCTGCAGGGGATGCAGATGATCGGGCGTACCCAGCCCTTCCAGCGTCATGATCTCGGCGTTGTCTTCAACGCGTTTCATCTTGACGACGCAGCTGCGGACCAGCTTGCCGTTCATGATGATGGAGCAGGCGCCGCAATGGCCTTTTTCGCAACCGAGCTTCACGCTGGTGAGCTTGAGCTGATCACGCAGCACATTGGCGAGAACGTCGTCGGCATTGACGAGCACCTGACGGGCAACGCCATTGACCATAAGCGTCTTGGTGAACATGCGAACCTCCTGGGTGAAGGGACCGAAACTCGCATGATGTCCGGTCCGAAGGTGGGTGAGCTTTCTTCAGCCTCTATTTGCGCGACGAGGCAGGAGAAAGATTTGATGTCAAAGAATCCGGCTGGGACAACCTCCGTCAAGGAAGCGGGTGTCTGTTGAGGGTTAGTATTTGCCGAAGCCGCACAGGGGGTAACGGCATTCGGGGCAGCCGCTGCAATAGCCGCCGTGCCCCAGCGCGGCAATATCCGCGCGGCTGACGGGCACGCCCGCCAGCAGACGAGGCACAATCATGTCGAAAATGCTGGCCTTGTGGTACATTACGCAGCCGGGCAGCCCCAGCACGGGCACGTTGCCGATATGGGCAAGCAGGAACATGGCCCCGGGGAACATGGGCGCGCCGTAGCTTTCCACGATGCCGCCCGCCGCCCGGATGGCCGCCGGGGTTCTGTCGTCGGGGTCCACGGACATGCCGCCCGTACAGGCCACCATACCCGCGCCCTCGTCGATGAACTGCCGTACGGCGGCGCTGATCATCTCGATATCGTCATTCACGATTTTCTGTCCCGTCACCGTGCAGCCCAGCGACGAGAACTTCTTGCGCAGCACCGGCCCGAAGCCGTCCTTGATGCGCCCGTGAAAGACTTCGCTGCCCGTAGTGACGATGCCGACCTTCAGCGGCCGGAAGGGCAGTACGGAAATGACCGGAGCGGAAGCCTCCTTTTCCAGCGCGGCAATTTTCTCTTCCTCAATGAACAGAGGAATGATGCGTGTGCCGCCCACAGCCTGCCCTTTCTGCACTTCCTGCATGGTGTGCAGGGTGGCCAGCGCCACATCGGGGAAGGCATTGACGCGACTCAGCGCGGGCACGTCCACACGCAGCAGCCCCTGGCATTGCGCCAGAAAGTTGATGCGCCCTTCCTTCGGTGCGGTAAGAGAAAGATTTTCGCCGACCACAGCGTGCGCGATACGCGCGGCGGCGTCGTCTTCGTGGAGCATGCCTTCCGTGGGCGTGATCACATAGAGATGTTCCTTGCCCACGCTCAGCAGTACGGGGATATCCTCCTCCTGCACAATATGGCCCTTGCGAAATACCGGGCCTTTTTCGCCCCCCGGCTCAATGCGGGTGATATCGTGGCACAGTACCGTGCCCACAGCCTCTGCCACCGGAATGGTTTTCATGCGTTCTCCTGCGGTGCGCGACTTCTCCCGCACGAAAGAACCTTGTTCGGGAGTTGGTTCAAGCATGCGCTCATTTGGGGCGCGAGGTCAAGGGGTCCCGCCGTAAAATCATAACTACATTTTTTCACAATTTCCTTAATTCTCTGAAATAGCAGAATATAAGCAAGTCGCGAAAATTTGGTAAATGCGGCCTGCCGCTTCGGCAGGCCCGGGATTGACAGGAGCGGATCGTCGATGGAATCCTTGTGGAGGTATTGCCGCGACAATGCGGTTTCCTGCATTCCCGTTCACGGGCGCACGCGCGTTCCGCTCTTTTCCCCGAACGGCGCAGGCATGCTGAATCCGGGCAACGTCCCGGCTGAGGAGGAACGGCAATGAAACAACGTCTGAAAACCTTCTGTCTCCCCATACTGTTTTTTTCGTTCTGTCTTGCGGTCGTCCCCGGCATGGCGGCGGCTTCGGAGGCCGGGCAGGCCCGCGCCTGTCTGCTGGCCGTGCGCGACGCCATCGACAATGCCGATGTTCACGCCTTTGATGCGGCCGTGGATACGGAAAAGGTGCTGGATCACGCCGTGGGCGTGGTGGCGGCCGCCGCGTCGCAGGGGGGAGAAAACATCCCGCCCGTGCTGTCGCTGATGTTTTCGCCTCTTTCCAATGTGGCGGCGGCCCGGCAGCTACTCATCCGGGAAACGGCGGCCTTCGTGCGCAACGGTATCGCCTCGGGCGCCTTTGCCGGTAAGAAAGTTGCCAATGCGCCGACATCTCAGGGCATGCTGGCCCCTCTGTTTGCCGATGTCTCCATGGGTCGCAAGCAGATCGTTCACGTCTCGCCCGCCATCCGGGGCGAGAACGGCGCGTGGCTCGTGGCCTTCGACATCCTCGACGGCGGGAATCAGCAGACCTACAGCCTGCTGGGCCGTGTGGAAAAACAGGAATTCCGCTGGCGTCTGACCGCTATCGAAAATATGGACGAACTCTTCCGTCGCCTGTGCGACGAATTCGCCGCGCAGGAACCGTAGGTCTGTTCAGGGAGATTGTTTTTCTGGGGGAGGGGACCCCCTCTGCTGGCGCGAGAGGGGTTCCCC
>DXFI01000142.1 GCA_019114565.1 Candidatus Desulfovibrio intestinigallinarum
GACAGCATCAACAAATCCGCCGCGGGGATAGAGGCGCAGTGCGACGACGTGCGCGTCTCGCTCCTGCAACGCACCATCAGCATCTCCAACCTGCGCCTCAACGGATCCGCGGGTGAACAGCGTTACCGCGAACTGATTCTACGTCCCACTTTTTCTCTGATGCTGGCAGGGAGCATTCCCTCTCTGCAGTTCCTGCTGCCGACATCCGGTCCTCTTGCGCTGGGCGACGCTGCCGCGCGGGACATAACGCTGGGACTCGCGCCTTCAGGGGAGGCCGCAACGGATGAAATCACGCTGAAAACGCTGACCGTCTCCGATGCCTGTCTGGATGCCTCCCTGTTTGCCGAACTGCTGCAAAGCAGGAGCGCCCCCGCTCTGTCGGACTTTGTGGAAAAAGCCGGAACCGGGCGCATTGAGATCTCGCAACTGCGTCTGCGCTCGGCAATGTCGCCCCTCATAAGTGTGGAATCCCTCACGCTGGAGGATATTGTCGCGGGTTCCCGGATCGCTCTTGTCGAGGCAAGGCAGTTCATGATTGCGGATCAGTACATAAACGGCTCGCTGCGGCTGACGGATATTGCCATTCCGCCAAACCTCGCCCGGAAGATGTTAGACCAAACCATCTCCGCTGAAGACATTAAACAAACCCTGCTCACGGCGAATCAGCCTCTCTACCGGACCATGACGCTGGAAAACGGCACATTCGTTTACGGCGATACGAAAATCGCGTGTCGGCGTCTCTCCCTCGACTGGCGCAGCAATAATCCCCTGCATACCATAAGCCGTGTCGAGCAGCTGGATATTCCGATAGACTCCGCCTCTGGTCTGCAACAGCTGCGTATTGATTCAGAGGGAGAACACGTACAGCGGGGAAATCTGTCTCACGACAAGGGCAGCATCGACATTGCCGGAGCAGGACGTCTTGAGTTCGATCTGGAGTATAATGTCGATTTTGCCGGGTCTTCTCTCGAAGACGACAATCTTCAGTCTCTGCTCGACACGCAGCTCGACAAGATCCGCCTGCGTTATGAAGACAAGGGCGGCATGGCCCTGCTGCTGGCCGTGAGCATTGACAACAGGGAAAGCATCTCCCAGACGGTGGATATGCTGGAGGCTCAAATTCCCGCAGCGCTTCCCGGCGAGGACAACAGACAACTGGTCGAAGCCCTGCGTACGACCCTGCTCACCCCCGGAACGCTGGAACTCCGTTTGCGCGACGGCATGAAGATGCGGATGGCCGACATACTGAATACCGCTGCGCTCGGACGCATGCTCCAGGCCTCCGCCGTTCCCGGCAAGGAAAATGTCAAGGATCAGCTCCTCCGCATACTTAAGCAGTAACACGAAAACGCTTCACCTTTGAGAAAATACGAAGCTTTTCAACCTGAAAATGCTCTACCAGTAAGGAAAATTTCATGAAAGAACTCTGGCTCCGCAAGGGCGAGGATCGCCGTTTACGCGCCGGTCATCTCTGGGTCTTCGGCAACGAGGTGGACGTCAGCAAAAGTCCGCTGAACGCTTTTACTCCGGGCGAGGAAGCGCTGGTACGCGATGCCCGCGGGCAGGCGCTGGGCTGCGCCTTTGTCAATCCGCACTCCCTGATCTGCGCCCGTATTTACAGCCGCAAGGCCGGGCAGGCGCTGGACGGCGCGCTGCTGCGCGAGCGGCTGGAAACGGCGCTGGCGCTGCGCGAACGCTGCTTCGACGCTCCCTATTACCGCCTCTGTCACGGCGAGGGCGACGTGCTGCCCGGTCTTGTCGTCGATCGCTTTGGCGATCACCTTACGGTACAGATCGGCACAGCAGGCATGGACGCGCGCAAGGAACAGCTGCGGGAAGTTCTGCGCTCCCTGCTCTCTCCCGCGTCCATTCTCTGGGACAACGACCTTGCCTCGCGCAGTCTGGAAGGCCTTGCGCGCGACAACGAGCTGGAAGGCGACGTGCCGGAGGAACTGGACGTACCGGAAAACGGCTGCCGCTTTCTTGCTCCCTGTCGTACCGGGCAGAAAACCGGCTGGTTCTATGATCAGCGCCGCAACAGGGCCGAAGCCGCGCGCTATGCGAACGGCGTGCAGGTGCTCGACATCTTTTCCTATGCCGGAGGCTTCGGCGGTACGGCCGCCCGTGCCGGGGCATCTTCCGTCACCTTCATCGACGCCTCGCAGACGGCCGTGGACTATGCCGTGCGCAATGCCGCCCGCAATGCGCCGCGCCTTGCCGATGCGGACGCCGTCACGGGTCTGTGCGGCGACGCCTTTGCCTGCATGGAACAGCTGTACGACGAAGGCCGCCGCTTCGGGCTGGTCTGTCTCGATCCTCCGGCCTTCATCAAGCGCCGCAAGGACGCCGAACAGGGCAAGGCCGCCTATCGCAAGGCAAACGCCCTTGCCGTGCGCCTGCTGGAGCCCGGCGGCGTCTTCGTTTCCTGCTCCTGTTCTCACCATCTGCCCGCCGAAACTCTGCGCGGGCTGGTGGCGCTGGCCGCCGCCAAAAATCACCGGCAGGGCCGCATCCTGTATGCCGGCGGACAACCGGAGGATCATCCCGTCCATTGCGCCATGCCCGAAACGGCCTACCTCAAGTGCTTTATCGCCCACATGAGCTAGGCTCACAGGGCTCATTACGTTTTGTCTTGAGGGGGAAGGAACCCCTTTT
>DXFI01000143.1 GCA_019114565.1 Candidatus Desulfovibrio intestinigallinarum
CCCGACATAGACATAGTGCTCGCCGGAATGTTTGTAGAAATAGACCTGATTCTCAAAGGGATTAAGACTCGGGAACACAAGACAAGGTTTCAGCATTCCAGCCCTTGTGTAGAAATAGACCTGATTCTCAAAGGGATTAAGAATACTGAATCAGGCTAGTGGACGGCGTGAAAGTATAAGAGGTAGAAATAGACCTGATTCTTAAAGGGATTAAGACGTTGCTCCTTAGCGACAAGAGTAATTTGTAAATATATTATCGTAGAGAAATCGCTCCCGTTCCATCCGCTACAGAGACAGGAGGCCCGTATGCCCTTTCCCTGTTGCAGGCATCAGATTTCCTTTGTTTCCGGTCAGTTGTTGCCAACGGTGCTGGCGGCAGGCCTGCCCGGCGCGGAACCTGCCTGTGTTCATGGCATTGTAACGCCGGAAATGAAGGCGCACGGGCGCATTCTCAGAGAGGCGCTGGAAAGCCGGGGGCGGCGCTATCGGGAGCATGAACTGCGGGACAGCGGCCAGCAGGGTATTTTCGATCTGCTGGATGCCGTGCGCGAGTCCTGCGCGGGGGAGAGTCTCGGCCTCAATCTCACCGGCGGCACCAAATTGATGGCGCTTGCCGCCGCGGAATGGGCCTGGGCCTGCGAGGTGCCGACCTTCTATGTGGATACGGGCGCGGATACGATAGTTCTGCCGGGGCGGCAGTGGGAATATCTGCCGCTGCCGGACGTGCTGGATGTTCGCGGCCTGCTGGCTGCCGGAGGCTATAACGTCAAAAGTCTTGACCAGACCGCCGTACCGGGAGAACGCCGCAACCGGCTCCGCGAGCTGCTGAAATTGCTCTGCACCGCCCCGGATGCAGCTCCGGCCCTGCAAAGCCTCAATGCCTGCGCCCGGATGGCCGCGCATCAGGCAGATCGCATGGCGGAAGACAGGGCCACGCCCACCGGCACATGGCGCCGCCTGCTGGACATCTGCCGGCGGGCGGGCATGCTGCATTATGCCAACGGCTGGCTGTGCTTCCCCTCGGAAGAGGCGCGCACATGGTGCAACGGCCTCTGGTTTGAGGAGTATGTGCGGATGATTCTGTACAAGATGCAGTGTGAGGGCCGGATTCGGGCCTGGGGCGCGTCGGTACAGGTGGAAAAGGCAGGCGTGCCCAACGAACTGGACGCGCTCTTCTGCGTTCGTAACCGTCTGTTCATTGTGGAATGCAAGACCGCAGGCATGCATACCGACAGAAAAACCGACGAAGATCGCAATAAAGTAAGCTCCATGCTGTACAAGACGGACTCCCTGCAGGACAGACTGGGCGGCGTCTTTGCGCAGTCCATGATCTGTTCGGTGCTGCCGCTGGAAAACCGCGAACTGAAACGGGCACGGGATATCGGCATACGGGTGGCAAGCGGCAGGGAGCTGCTGCAACTGGACGAAGTTTTTACCCGCTGGGCTTCCCGTTCGTAGGCCCGTCGCAGGAGACCGCATGGAAGAAATTCAGGATTTTGTGCTGGTCTGTTCCGTGGGCGGTTCCCCGGAACCCATTCGCAAAAGCATCAATCAGCAGCGGCCGCGCCATATCATCTATATTGCGTCCGCCGAGTCCCGGAAGACCATACGACAGGGCATAGAAAGCGCGCTGGACTGGCACGGCATCGAAGACAGTCACACCGTCACGCTGTCCGACTATCAGGATCTGCTGGCCTGCGTCCGCGATATGCGCGCCGGTATTGCCGACGGCCTACGCGGCATGGGCCTGCCGGAAGACAGCCTGCTGATAGCGGACATCACCGGCGGCACCAAGGTCATGTCCTCCGCCCTGACGCTGGTGATGATGGAGTATCGCAGCCGTTTTGCCTATGTGGGCGGGGACACCCGCAGCAAGAACGGCCTCGGCGTGGTGGAATCCGGGCACGAAACCTTCATGAAACAGGACAATCCCTGGGAAGTCATGGCCCTGCGCGAAGTCCGCTCTCTGGCCCGCTTCTTCAATGCCGGGGACTTTACCGCGGCCCTGACTATAGCCCGGGAACTTACCGTAAAAGTTTCCGGCAAGGAAAAATTTTATGGCGGTATTGCGGAACTGATGGAGGGCTGCGCTCTGTGGGATGCCTTCGATCACGGCAAAGCTCTCTCCAAACTGCGGCAGGCCCTCGGCAGGCTGGAGGCCTTTGCGCTCGGACATACGCCGCTTTTTGACCTGCTGACGGACTTCCGGAACCAGCAGACCCGGCTGGAACAGATCGTACAGGACGCCCGTTTCCTGCGATCCTCAACAGAGACACCGCCCGCCGACTGCGGCGGGGCGTATCTGTGCGATCTGCTGGCCAATGCCGCGCGCCGCGCCGGAGCAGGGCGCTACGATGACGCCGTGGCCCGCCTTTACAGCGCCATTGAAAAAAGCGCAAAAATCCGCCTCATGACAGCCCACGGACTGGACAACAGTCGCCTTCTGCCGGAGCAGCTTCCGGAACACGTGCCGCAGGAATTGCGGCAGGCCCTGCTGTCCCAGCAGGGAGCGGACGGCATCATCCGCATCGGACTGCAAAAATCCTTTCAGCTTCTGGCCGCCCTCGACGATCCGCTGGGGCAGGTCTACAGCCGCCATGAAACGGTACTGCTGAAAACGCTGGAAGCCCGCAACGGTTCGCTGCTGGCGCACGGTTACACGCCTGTCAGCGTGGAAGCCTGCCGTAAACTTATGGACATAACACTGACCATGCTGGGCCTGCATCAGGACGATTTGCCACATTTCCCCGTCCTGAACTGGAAAAGCCTGCTGCTTTGAAAACGACCGTGAATCCGCTGTTCTTTCGCCTGCTGTGCGCGGCGCAGCCCGGCGATCTGCTGCGCCGTCTGCTGCTTGCGGGGCAGGGGCCTCGCCTCACTTTTCTGGCGGACGCGCCCCGCATTCCGGCGGGGCCGCTCCCGTATCATGCCGGTTCCGTGCTGGATCATCTGGCCCGCTGCATGAATGCCGTGGCAGGCAATCCGCCGGCCGTCTGGATGGCTCTTACCCACGATGCCGGCAAGCTCACGACGCCCGCCGCGCTGTGGCCCCATCACTACGGGCATGAGCTGCGGGGCGTCCACCTCGCCGCCGTATGGGCCGCACAGCTTCACCTGCCGCCGGCATGGCGGCAGGCAGGCTGCATGACGGCCCGCCTGCACATGAAGGCCGGACGCTATAGCGAACTGCGGGCAGCCACCCGTTACGATCTGCTGCGGGAAATTGCCGCGTCCCCCTGCGCCTCCGCCTTCTGGCAGGTCGTGGACGCGGACTCGCGCCAGGCTGTCAGCGTACAGGCCCGCAGGGACTGGCATCGCATCTGCGAACTGCCGCTTGAAGGTCTGTCCGAAGAACGCGCCCGACAGCTGGCCATATCCTGTCTGACGGCAAATCCGGCGGAACCGGTTTCAACGTCACCAAAATAAAATGGGCAGGAAACGCACAAACGCTTCCTGCCCGGTCAGTACCGCAAGAGTAAATTTCCCTTAGAGCATTTTCAGTTTGAAATGCTCTGCATTTCAAACCATACGGCCTGTCGTTTCGCGGAAAAAGCGCGGTTTTTCCGCTCACTTTGGGCCGGGCGGCGCTGTGCCGCCGCCTCGCGTTTCACCTTTTTC
>DXFI01000144.1 GCA_019114565.1 Candidatus Desulfovibrio intestinigallinarum
GCCGGGCAGGCGACCCGCCGCCCGGCAAAATGCTCCGGCGAAAGTGGATGAGAAGCGTCAATACGTCTGTTTTTTATATTTTATATCAAAATTTTCTAGATTTATTTTAACTGGAAAAACTTCCTGATAGAAGAAAAAATACTGTAAAAATATTTTATTAAAGGAAATAGAGAATTTTACTACATAAATAGTATACATTTTCTTGCAGTGCGGCAGAAAAAAGAGAAAATCCGTATTTTCAGCAAAAAATACTGATTTTCTCTTTTTTATCACATGGATAAATGTATTTTAGACTTTATGTAAAAAAATCGGGGGCTTTTGCAAAATGTAAAAAGTGCGTATGCTCTGCGCATCTTCGTCAACAAGGAGCCCCCCGCAAGGTTTTACCTTGCGGTCTTTTCCGTTGTTACCCCTCAGCGCATACGGCATGCGCATCGGGAGAGAGGGGTTGTCCGTGCTGCGGAACTCTACGGCCTGCGGGCCGGAGCCCTGCGCCGGAACAGCGGGAGGACAGGGGGGAAAACGGCTGCCGCAAGGCGCCGTCGGAACGTCCGGCACAGCGCTGGCCGGGCGGATACGCAAACGCCACAGACACGCGGGCGCCCGCGCGTCTGTGGCGTCATCGGACGAGCTCATGCTCAGGGTTGCTTTCTTGCGCCGGCCGCATTGCTGCGCCGCCGGGAAGAAGCCCGGGGCATGACCGGACGAAGGTGGGCGCATCCCCGGATGCTGCCCGCAAAGGCCTCTCCACATAGCGGATGAGGCTCTGGAAGAGCCGGGCGGCAGTCCGTCCGGCGAAGAGGGACCCTTGCGCGGCGGACTCGCACGCAACCTTTTCCTGAAGGAACTGCGGGCGCGCATCGGAGAGAAGTGGGGACTTCTCCCCGATGGAGACGCCGCCGGGTTTCCCCCTCTTGTTTTTCGCCAGGCGGACGGTGCTCCGTGCTTCCGGAACGTTTCGCCGTTGCAAAAGGTGAAATGCGAAGCGCCCGGCGCCGTCGGTCAGAGGCAAGCGGAAAGACAGGCCGTGTAGTTTGGAATGCACAGCCTTTCAGACTGAAAATACCCTAGGATTTCCTGTAGGCACGGGCGGCAAGCGCGGCAAGAATGCCGCCTGCCTGCGCCACGTTCAGCGAGTCAAAGGGGCGGGCAAAGGGGATGTGCAGCATCTGGGAGCACCGTTTGGCCACGCCGGGACGCAGGCCCTTTTCCTCATTACCCAGAACAAGGACGGCAGGCAGCGCCGGAGCCTGGTCAAAGGCATTTATGGAATCATGCCGCAGACCGGCGCCGTAAATGGCAAAGCCCGCTTCTTCGGCCTCGTCAAGCGCCCGGGCCAGATTGGTGACGCGGGCCAGAGGCAGGCGTTCCAGCGCTCCGGCGGCGGAGCGCCGGGCCGCAGGGCCAAGGTAGGCGCTGTTATGCAGGGGCAGGATGATGCCCGCGCCGCCCAGCGCGTACAGCGTACGGCAGAGCGTGCCCACATTGCCGGGGTCCTGAACCTGATCCAGCGCCACCAGCAGCGGCAGCGGGGCGTGCATGGCGTCGGCCAGCAGCTGTTCCAGAGGCTGAAAACTGGCGGCGCACAGGCGGGCAATGACGCCCTGATGCGCCGTATCAACAGCGCCTTCTTCACGACAGAGCCTGTCGAGCGCCTGCTGTTCCACCAGCGTATAGCGGATTCCCGCATGGCGGCAGCGTTGCTGTATTTCCAGAATTTCCCGGCTGCGCAGACCTTTTTTGCAGTAGACGTGATCCAGTCGCTGCGGGTCGTCGTGCAGCAGTTCAAGCACCGGTTTGATGCCGGGCAAAAGGGGAGTGGGAGAAACGTCGGACGGCATGCGTACTCCTTGCGATAGCAGCGCCGCACAGGGCGGCGTCTGATTTTTTCGGACGGTACTACGCACCGCGTTTTTCCTCAATCGGCGTATTCGTACGGCTCGCGGCCCGGCAGGCTGTGTCCGGCGACGCCGGGGGCTAGAGCGTTTCAACTTTGAAAAAGGTGAAACGCGAGGCGGCGGCACAGCGCCGCCCGGCCAAAAGTGAGCGGAAAAACCGCGCTTTTTCCGCGAAACGACAGGCCGTATGGTTTGAAATGCAAAGCATTTCAAACTGAAAATGCTCTAAAGCCCCGGTCGAACTTCCACCATAACGGCAAGGCGTCCTGCGGCGGCAGGACGTCCTGCGTCGTCCGAGGGGGCGACAAGGGAGACTTTATGCACAAAGAGGCCACCCGGAGCGGGGCTCAGCGTCTCTGGAAGCAGGGCCTGTGTCTGTTGCTGGCATATGCGCTGCTGGCGGGTTGCAGTGCCCGGCAAGGGGGGGGAACGGAAGAATCTCTTTCGCTGCGCGTTCCGGCGGAAGAAGCAGCCACACCGCTATCGCCCGCGGAGCAGGCCGCCCTGCAAAGCTCCGGTCCCATAGACCGGAACATACCCGCGGACGCCATGCAGGAAGTGACGCTTCAGTACAAGCACTTTCTCAACAAGGGCCGGCCGACCATGAAGATCGTTTCCAAACGGGCGGAAAACTATCTTGCCTATTCCCGCAAGGTGTTCCGCACGCGCGGCATGCCGGAGGATCTGGCCTATCTTGCCATTGTGGAAAGCGGCTACCGGCCGGATGCCGTGTCGCGTGCCGGTGCTGCCGGGGCCTGGCAGTTCATGCCTTATACCGGCATGAAATACGGGCTGAATCAGGACTGGTGGATGGACGAGCGTCTGGACCCCTATCGGGCAACAGAAGCGGCGGCCGACTACCTGCAGAAACTGTACGGAGATTTTCGCGACTGGCCCACGGCCATTGCCGCCTATAACGCCGGAGAAGGCAAGATGCGTCGCGCTATGGAAGGCACGGGGACCCGCAATTTTTACGGCGTCTGCCAGCGCAACGAGATGCTGGATGAAAAGGCCCAGCTGCGCGACGAGACAAAGCAGTATGTGCCTCGTTTCATTGCCATTACCAAGATTATGCGTAATCTGCCGCAGCTGGGCTTTGAGCCCATCCGGCCCGAAAGCGCGCCGCTCGTGCTGCGTTTCACGGCGCGTCCCGGCACCGATCTCATGGGGCTGAGCCGTGCCTGCGGCATCAGCTGGGAAGACTTCGTGGCCCTGAACCGGCATCACCGGCGGCCCATTACCTCCACCGAGCGGTCCACCTTCGTCTATGTGCCGCAGCGTGTGGAGCATCAGGCCACAGCCTTCCTGCGCGGTTCCGGCAGCACGGCCTTTGCCCAGTGGCAGCCCAAGAAGGTGCAGACCTCCTCGGACAGCTGGGCAAAAATCAGTAAACGCAGCGGCGTTTCCATTGCTCAGCTGAAATCCGTCAACCCCGGTACGGATGCCATCTATGCCGGCGATACCATTCTCGTGCCTCGCAGCGTCAATATGTCCGCCTCTGCCGTCAATCGTCAGGGCGGCGGCTCCGGCAAGAGCAATGCCACACGCGAACGCCGTCCCGCGCCCGCTGCCGTGGCTTCTTCCGGTAAGATGCATACGCTTCAGCCCAACGAAACCCTCTACGGCGTGGCCCGCAAATACGGCGTCAGCGTCGCCGCCATTCAGGAAGCAAACGACATCAGCAATCCCAATTCCCTGCGCGCCGGGCAGAGTCTCCGCATCCCCGGAACCGTGGCTGTCGCGGAACGCAAGAATCCTTCCGGGCGTCTCGGCGCTTCCCGGTCCGGCCGGAGCAGCAAACGCGCCACCTATACCGTCCGCCCCGGCGATAATCTCTGGAATATCGCCCGCCGCTACGACGTGTCCGTCGATGACCTCAAACGCTGGAACAACGTCGATGAAAGCGCCCTCCGCGTCGGCGCAACCATGATCGTGGAAGCCAACTAGAGCCGGGTGTCGGGAGATGTTTTTTTGAGTTGGGGGAGGGGGAACCCCTCTGCTAACGCGAGAGGGGTTCCCCCTCCCCCAAGCCCCCCTTCCCCAGCGCGTTTTAGAGCGTTTCAACTTTGTCAAAGCTGAAATGCTCTAAATGAAACTGTATAGTATTTGACCAGCCTGACACCCTGCGGACTCCAACCTGTCCAATTTTTCATCAGTGGGAATGCCGGAGAGCGGAAAGAGCAAGGCTGATTCTAGAGCGTTTCACCTTTGAAAAAGGTGAAACGCGAGGCGGCGGCACAGCGCCGCCCGGCCCAAAGTGAGCGGAAAAACCGCGTTTTTTCCGCGAAACGACAGGCCGTATGGTTTGAAACGCACAGCGTTTCAAACTGAAAATGCTCTATATTGGCATAGTGTCTGCATTATTTAGCGCAAGTTCATTGCCGCCTCTGGAGCGAGGTACATTGCGCAGCGATCACTCCGGCAGATATGCAGGCAGCGCAATGAACGTGGGCATTGCACAAGAAATTTGTTCGTATGACAGGAGCGTTTTATGAATCGCAGACAGTTTTTTGCAGCCCTTGGCATTTCTACCGCCACTTTTGCCCTGATGCACGCTTTTCCCGGCGCGGCGGAGGCCCGCTATGGAGACGGCACCGGCCCGGATGGACGCGGCCCCCGCGTAGCTCCCCGGCCCGATCAGAATCCCTTGTAGGTAATCTTTGCGCCAGACGGGGGAGGCTCGACTGAACTCCTTCCCTCAGAGTTGATGCCCATTCCCTGTTTCCTCGTCATCAGGGGACGAGGAACAGAAAACGGCACACTCTTCTTCCTGAATACCGCGCTGGGATGTGGCTCGGAAAGATTTTTCACCACCTCCCCAGCGCGTTTTGCTTTTTCAGCTCAAACATTCTCCCCACTTCGCGTCACCGGGGGACGGCGAACACAGGAAAGCCTCTGCATCTCCGGGCTGTTACATTGACCAGAATAAAGCGCGTTTGGGAGGGG
>DXFI01000145.1 GCA_019114565.1 Candidatus Desulfovibrio intestinigallinarum
GGAAGGGAAACCCCTCTCGCGCTAGCAGAGGGGTTTCCCTTCCCCCCAATATACTGCTATTGGGGAGTCAGCGTCAGATAGAGGTCGCCCTGCCAGGGGCCGATGCGCTTACCGAGGCCGCGCAGGCGCACGGGCTTGCCGGGAATGAAGTCGTGGGGCAGCTTTATTTCCACGGTCACGAGCTCTCCGGAAATGCCCTGTCGGATACGCAGGCGGATACGCGAACCGGGGAGGAGCATGCTCGTGGGCAGGCTGAAGGACTGCTCCTCGTCGATCTGATGCCGGAGCCAGCCGGTCACGCCGTTCTTGAACAGCAGCCCGAGGCCCTTGCTCGGGCCTTTTTTCATCCAGGAAACATCAACGCGGCGTTCTTTGGCGGACGGAGGGTCCCGGCGCATGCCGCGCGGTTCGGCGCCTGCGGCTTCTTCTTCCTTGCGCGCGGCGGCCGCTTCCGCGGCGGCGCGTTCGGCGTCCTGCCGGTGCAGTTCGCTGTAGATATCTTCAAAGACGCGGCGGGCAAAGGGATCGTTGAGCAGATCCCGCAGCACTTCCTCTTCCGCATAGGCGTGCGTGGTCTTGTCCGTCTTGTCGCTTTTATCGCTTTTATCGGCGGCGTCATCCGCGGCCGCCTTCTGCGAGGCATCGTCCTGCCGGGCCGATTCCTGCGTCTTTTCTTCCTGCGCCTTGTTTGCCTTTGGTTCGGCTCCGGCGTCCTTGCCCTGCGCGGCCTTTTCCGCCGCGGGTTTCAGAACGGCAGACAGGGCGACATAGGCCTCGTTGAGGCGCTGGAACTGCCGTCCCGCATCGGGATTATCGGGATGCAGGTCCGGGTGGAGCTCAAAGGCCCGCTTTCGATACGCGCTTTTCAGCGTCTCAAGATCGGCATGCTTGTCGATCTTGAGAATCTCGTAGCACTCTTTGAGCGAGAGCTTCCGGGAGGGACGTTGCATAGCTTATTGCCTGTGGGAAAGAATAAGGGCGTTGGCTTCGGTGCGGGTATCGCTGGCCAGAAGGCGCTCCTTCTCCAGATAGGCCATGCCTTCCCGCGCAAAGTCTTCGTGACTGATGTCGGGATTGATGCCGGGGCAGAAATCCTTTGCCAGCGCCAGACTTTCGGGGTCCTCGATATTGCCGCGGAAGAAAGGCCAGGCCTTGCAGATGGAGGGCTTTCCCTCATGGACGATGCAGCCCTTGCCCTGCCGGAAAAAGATACAGTAGCCGTCCTCGCCGCAGCGGATTTTCAGTTTGTCGCCGGCCTGTTCGCCGTAGGCGGCGATAACGGCATCGGCCGGCATGCGGAGGAAGTCGCACAGGCGTTGCAGATCGGAAGGGGAGACGACAATGCCTCCCTTGCCTTCGCAGCAATGTCCGCACATGCGGCAATCGAACGCGGTGTTCGTCATGGAGTCTCCTTGAGGAATCTTCCCCGGCGCTGCAGGCGGCATGGCGTGTCATTCAGCACGGCATCCGGCGCTGCATGTTGCGGGGAAGAGCAAGCATACAGCGTTGCAGCATTTCGGACAAGCCCGAAAGGCGGCCCGACCTTTTCAGGTAAGAGTATTTTGCAGTGAAAATGGCAAAACACGAGGCGGCAGCCTGAAAATGCTCTGGAGTACTATCGGCTGAAATTAAGTTAAGGAATAGAGCCGGCCGCGCGTAAAACGACTGCGGCCGGCTCAGGCGTTTCTCTGTGCAGTTGCGGAAGGCTGCCTGCCGTGCGCAGGGATTGCCCGGAATCCGGGACAGCGGCTTTCCTCGGGGCGGACCTGCCTTTCGTCGCTCCGGGAGCAGGGCACTGCGCAGCCCGTTCAGGACGTTTATTCCGAATCAGGCTGATTGATGCCGTCTTCCTTTTGCCAGTGCTCAAGATTGCTGCGGATGAACTCGCAGATGTGCTGATGTTCTTCCTTGCCGTTGCCGCGAATACGCAGGGCATTGCCAAAATGGTAATGGACAGGAAGCGGTTTGATTTTTCCGAATTCCTTTATCTTTTTTCCCTGTCCCCAGGCGTCGGTCTTGAGGGCCAGCGGCACGACGGGAACATCCGCCTTGCGGGCCAGTTTGACGCCGATGGTATTGAAATGCTGTTCGTCAAAGACAAGGCTGCGGGTGCTTTGCGGGAATACGATGATGGAAATGCCGCGGGCAAGGCGCTCCACGCCGCCGTCCAGTACGGCGGTAAGATCTTCGCGCGGATTGGTGCGTCCCACGACAATGGGATCGCGCGAGCGCATGACCGGGCCGAAAAAGGGCATGGTTGTCAGGCTCTTCTTGACGACGAAGGTCACGGGACGAATGGGGCGCAGAATGCCGGGAAGCATGAAGGTTTCCAGGGTGCTCATGTGATTGGCCACATAGACGCAGGGTCCCTCGAATTCCGTGGCGTGGCGCAGCCCCTCGATAAAGACGCGGCTCCCGATACCTTCGAGAATTTCTGTGACGGCGACGCTGGCATGCACCCATGCGGCATCATCGCATTGCCCTTTTGCGGCACGGCGGCAGAGCCATTGCAGGGGCCCCAGGAGCAGACGGCTGTAAAATATGGTGGACGGCAGGTTGCGGCTCAGGCGGCCGAGCGGGCGCGCGGATGTTTCGTATCTGTCAAGTCCTTTGAATTTGTTTGAAAAAGTACCTTCAATAAATGGTGTCATGACCAATCGTCCGTCTTTTTGATGTTGTGTATCTTGCGCCACCACTGGCTGAGGCGGGGCTCTTCGCCGTTGTCGCGCGGCATATAGAAGCGGCGGCCTGCCAGTTCAGCGGGAAGATAGTCCTGCCGGATCCACGCTTCCGGGTAGTTGTGCGGGTATTTGTAATCCTTGCCGTAACCCCATTCCTTCTGCATCTGGGTGGTGGCATTGCGCAGATGCAGCGGAACCGCCTGCGGGCCGTTGGTCTTTACTTCCTTGGCGGCGGCAAGATAGGCGGCATAGCTGCTGTTGCTCTTGCGGGCCAGCGCAAGATAGGTCGTGGTTTCTGCCAGAGGAATGAAACCCTCGGGCATGCCCACGAATTCCACGGCCTGCTGGCAGGCAACGGCCAGCTGCAGGGCCCGGGGATCGGCCAGTCCGATATCCTCCGAGGCCGAAAGTATCAGACGACGGCAGACAAAGCGCGGATCTTCGCCGCCTTCCAGCAGGCAGGCAAGATAGTAGAGCGCCGCGTCGGGGTCGCTGCCGCGAATGGACTTGATCAGGGCTGATGCCAGCTCGTAGTGACTGTCGCCGTCCTTGTCGTGCCGGGCCAGCATTTCGGGCAGCGTGGCCTTGATGCCTTCCGCCGTCTTGCGATCTTCCGGCAGGGCGGCCACGTATTCCACAAGATTGAGCAGCGTACGCGCGTCACCGTGCGCAGCCTGCGCCAGAATGTCAAGCGCGGCCTCGGACAGAGAAAGCTGCAGGGTGGCTGCGCCGCGCTTTGCCAGAGCCACAAGTTCGGCATGCCCCAGAGGGCGCAGGCGCAGCACATGCAGGCGTGAGAGCAGCTGCCGGGTGACGCTGAAGGACGGATTCTCCGTGGTCGTGGCCAGCAGGATCAGTTCGCCCGATTCCACCAGCGGCAGGAAAAAGTCCTGCTGCGCCTTGCTGAAGCGGTGGAGTTCGTCCAGCACCAGCACTTCCACGCCCGTCAGCGAGCGGCGCAAATGCTGCAGGCCTGCTTCCGGCGCGCTGAGCCGGACGTATTTTTTCCCCGAAGCACGCGCCAGCAGCAGGGCCAGCGTGGATTTGCCGCAACCTGGAGGGCCGAAAAAAAGCAGGCTGGGCAGACGCGGCGCCTGCATGAAGGAGCGGATACGATCCGTCAGATGTCCCTGACCGAGAAAGTCGGCCACATCGTCGGGGCGGAGGCGTTCGGGTAACGGTTGCGAGACGGCCATGGGCAGGAGGGAGCAGAGGCTAGGCTGCATGATCGGGCAGTTGCGAGGCCCACCAGTGCAGGCCGAGGCAGAGCGTGGCTGCCGTTTCGCAACGCAGGATGCGGGCTCCGAGGCTGATGCGGGCAAAGCCTGCGGCATCGAGAGCCGTCAGTTCACGGGGCGAAAAGCCGCCTTCGGGGCCGATGGCATAGACCGTTGTGCCGGGCAGGCCCAGACGCGAGGGGGAGATGATGGACGTCGTTTCTTCCAGCTCCCAGGGCAGAATACGGTTGTCGGCCTGCGCGGCCTGCCGGATCAGCTCGTCCACGCCGCCTGTAAAAACCTGTACTTCGGGCAGCCACGGATTACCGGACTGCTTGATGCCGGCGATCATCTGGGCACGCCATGTTTCGGCTGCCTGCGGCGGGAGTTTGCCCTGGCTGAAGTCTCCCTGCCAGAGCCAGACGGCATGCGCGCCCAGTTCCGCGGCCTTTTCGGCAAAAAAGCCGCGCCGCACGGCCTTGCTGAAGGCCAGAGCCATGACGGGCAGCGAGGTCGGACGCGGCACTGTTTCCTCGTGCAGCAGGTCCAGCAGAACCTGTTTCTTGTCTGCCTGCCGGATGCGGCAGCGGCCGATGCGTCCCTGGCCGTCCAGCAGCACGACCTCCTCGCCGGCGCGCAGACGCAGGGCCTGCGTCATGTGGCGGGCTTCCTGTTCGTCAACAACGATGCCGGAGGGCGATGCCCAGCGATCCGGGGGTAGATAAAAGCGGTGTTCGCCCATGATCAGGCATTCTCCTTTTCTTTGGCGCGGGCCTTGCGTACAGCCTTGAATCCGTCCTGCAGGGCAACCAGCCTGCCGTAGTTCTTGCGTATTTCCAGACCGGCCTTTGTCAGCGCCTCTTCGGGGACGTCAATATAGGTGCGGCACAGGTAGCGATCCGAGAGAATCTTTTCCACATTTTCCACGATATCGTCCACCAGCTCGGGAAAGAAATTGACGATTTCAAACTTCAGCTCGTTGAGCAGATCCAGCGCCGCGCGCAGCATCTGCCGGTAGCCGATGCGTTCGCCCTTGAGCTGACGGACGCTGAGATCCTCAAGAATGCGCACGCGGCGGGCCTGCTGGATATAGCTGAACTTGGCGCAGACTTCTCGGTGCAGTTCGCGCAGGGCGTCGAAGGCGTCGTCGTTGTCCGGCGAATACAGATAGCCTGTAAGCACCTTGCTGACGTTGCAGAAGAATTCGTCGCTGTAGCCGATCATGCGGCGCTGATGCTTGGTGAGCCAGAAATAAAGGAACTTCAGGCGTTTTTCATCCGTGTCGGTATTTTCTATGACTTCGGTGCGCTTGTAGACGATGCGCCCCGTATATTCCCCGCGCACAATGTCGTTGAGGCGCAGGAACATATTGGTGGTGTCCTTGATGATGTTCAGCCCGGGCAGGGCCTCGCCGGTAAGCGGGTGCAGCACTTCCTGCGAGGCGACGGACAGGGCGCGATCCTGACGGACGTTGCTGGAGTCGAAGCGATGCTGACGGTAGGTGACGCGGATGATGACAACGCGGCGCGGCTTGTCGAGAAAGAAGCCCTTTCTGTCCAGTTCTTCGATGACTTCGTGCTGATCCTCGTCCACGGCCACCAGCGCAATTTTTTCCAGCGCGGGATAGCGCCGGTTTTCGCCGCAGGAAAGGTAGGTCGTAATGGTGCGGTCCGTCTGGCCCTGCACGCGCAGCAGAAAATGCTCGCCCATCTTGTGCAGCTTGCGGGCGAAGAGGGCGCTTGAGGTGCGGCGTTCGGAGACAATGGGAAAGCCGTAGAGCTCCATCAGATACTGATAGACGAACATGCGGTTGCGTTCGTACATTTCGCTGTCGCCGTAAGCGAATTTGCCGATGCGCATGCCGAATCGCTTCAGCTCGCTGTCGATATCGGAAGGAAAGGAGGCAAAGACGCCCGCAAGATGGAACTGCCTGTCCGCGCCGAGGGCCAGAACGTGCGCGCGATCCATGGCCAGCAGATAGGGCATGAGCTGGGGGTAGTTGTCGAGCAGGACGGTGTCGGTGCGGGCAAACTGCTGGCGGAAGATTTCCTGATGCTGCCGCGGCAGACGCGCGGCCATGGTCTGCAGGTTGAGCGCCAGCACCGTATGTTCCAGCGGGCAGCAGGCGCCGTCGCCCTCGCTGATGACGGTATGCAGCTTGTCGTACTGAAAGATTTCGGAAAAATACTCCAGAGGCCGCTCCAGGGCCACCAGGGCAAAGCCGGGCAGATCCTTGTATTCGAACATGTCGTTGTCGAAGGAGGGGAGCAGCTCGCGGGCTTCCACAAGAGGGTAGCTCTTGTTTTCCTGATACGGCTTGACAAGGCAGAGACGGATATGTACCGCATCGAGAAAGCGTTTCAGGGTCGCAAGATTGGGAATATCCACAGGCTCGGAAAATGTGTAGGCATCACTCCACGGCAGCCCGTTCTTGCTGAAGATTTCTTCCCATTTGATCATGACGTCCCTGTTCCTTCCCGACCGTCGGACTATGCGGATTTTCCTTTCCTTCCGTGCCGTTGTTCAGAATAAGCACTTTTCTAAATTTTTTCCAGTACTCCGGGGCTCGTGTCCGCCCGGCATGGTTGCGGCGCTTCTCCGCCTCTGGTAAGCAAGGAAAGGACGCACGGATATCCGCGCCGCCAACCCTTCAACCCTTCTGCGAGCGCCATGGTCGGTTCCACTGTAGAATCTCATATCTTGTGTATCGTGTGCAGCGTTTTCGATGCCTATTCCGCCGTTCTGTTTCTCCCCGCCGAGGATGGAGACGGGTTCCGGCTGGCGGCGTCCTTCAGTCTGGGCGATGAAATCATCACCGACGAGGATTTCCGGCCGGACAAGGGCCTTGTCGGCTGGCTGCTGCGCAGTCACGAGCCTCTGCGTCTGACCAGTTTCGACAGGGAAAAGAACTCTCTGGGCTATTACCGCCGCGAGGACGAGGTGGGCATCAAGGCCTTCATGGCCTTTCCCATTGCCACGGGCGGCGTCCTGTGTGTGGACAGCAAGCGCGAGTATTCCTTTTCGGAAAAGGATCAGAAGATGCTGCATCTCTTTGCCGATCTTATTTCCGGGATGCAGAAGGAAAAGAGCGCCAGTCTCATTACCGGCAACATTCCCCGCTATTTTGTGGAATTCAACGTGCTGCGCGATCTGCGCAACAAGTACAAGCGCTGGCCGCAGTATATTCTCAACTTCGTCCGGACTCTGGCCGATGCTTCGGGCTTTGACTACTGCGCCTTTGCGTCCACTGACGGCAGCGGGGAGACGTATCGCGTGGAATGCGAAACGCGGCGTATTCTCATGGACAGCGGCCAGCCCATTGTGCTGCCGATGGGCTGCGGCCTGACGGGCTGGGTATTTCGCAATGAACAGCCGGTTTTTGCCGGAACCATAGAAACGTCGCCGTCCACCATGCTTTTCGGCAAGCAGGTGGAAATGCCCGATTTTCAGGCCGCGGTCTGCCTGCCCGTGACCATCAGCCGCAGCACGCGCGCCGTCATCTGTCTGGCGCATATGGAACCTCTGGAAATAGACGAGGTCATGCGGAGCTTCTTATTGCAGTGCGTGGACCATCTGGCCATGCATCTGGAAAATCTCTACCTCCAGACGCGCCTGAATCATCTTCTGCCGCAGGCGCATCTGCACCGCAACGGCGCGCCGACCTTCGAGACGGAGAAAAACGAGGACGAAGAATAGGCGGAGTTCAAGCGGATGTTCGGTTTCCTGCGTCGTTTTTTTGCGCATGATCTCGCCATGGATCTGGGGACGGCAAATACGCTGCTGTCCTCCGCGCGAGAGGATCTGCTCGTCAACGAACCTTCTGTGGTGGCGCTGGATGCCGCCAGCGGCGCCGTACTGGCTGTCGGCGCGCAGGCCAAGGCCTATCTGGGACGTACGCCTCAGAAAATCCGGGCCGTGCGCCCCATGAAGGATGGTGTCATTGCCGATTTTGACGTGACGCGCGAGATGATCGCCTATTTCGTCAGCAAGGCCATCGGGCGCTCGCGGCTGTTCCGGCCGTCCATGGTCATCAGTATTCCTTCCGGCATCACACAGGTGGAAAAGAAGGCCGTCATTGATGCGGCTCTGCTGGCGGGGGCCGGAGAGGTGCGCCTTGTGGAAGAACCCATGGCGGCGGCCCTCGGTGCGGACCTGCCCGTGCAGGAGGCTGTGGCTTCCATGGTTCTGGACATCGGCGGCGGCACCAGCGAGGTCGCCGTTATTTCCCTTTCGGCCATGTCCGTCACCCGGTCGCTGCGTATTGCGGGCGATGTCATGAACGATGCCGTGCGTCGCTACATGCGGGATGTCTTCGGCATCGTGATTGGCGAAAATTCCGCGGAGCGTCTCAAGATTGAACTGGGTACGGCCGTGCCTGTGGACGATGGTCGTACCGCTGAAGTCATGGGCAAGGATGCCGTGCTGGGAACGCCGAAGACCGTCAGCGTAAGCGAGGCGCATGTGCGCGAGGCCCTGCGGGACCCTCTTCAGGCCATCGCCGGGGCCGTCTTGCGGGCGCTGGAAATGACGCCGCCGGAACTGGCCGCCGATATCTATGAACGCGGCATGCTGCTGGCCGGAGGCGGCGGATTGCTGCGCGGGCTGGATCAGTATCTTGCCGCTGCCGCGCATATTCCGGTGAGAGTGGATGACGATCCTCTTACGACGGTTTTGCGCGGCTCGGCGCGGGCCATGCGTGACAAGCGTACCTACGAAGATCTGTTTATCAACTAGATAGTGTCGTCAAATTAAAAACATGTTATAATCTCTTCACGTACAATGAGGAGAGAGCATATGGCGGCACATCGAAGACATGATATTTCCGACAGGGCATGGGCAAACATTGAAAAACTTCTTCCC
>DXFI01000146.1 GCA_019114565.1 Candidatus Desulfovibrio intestinigallinarum
GAAACATAATCGCTTTCCTTCCCGCACACGTCCCCCGGTGGCGCAAAGATTCAGCTCCAGTTCTACCGTCGCCTCGCATTTCACCTTTTCCAAAGTTGAAAAACTCTATCGCCGCCTGATGCTTGCCTTGCCCGCGGGCCTGTGCCCCTTTCCCGCCGCCTCGCGTTTTAACTTTTTCAAAGCTGAAACGCTCTGAAACAGCCGTCCGGCCTCATTTCTGCCGCTGGTCCACCGCCCCGCGTTGTCTGATACGGCTCCCCCCTCCGCCCCCTGTCCTGATGCAGCGATGGCGCGGGCGCGAAGGCGATCCCGGACGCCCGCAGGGCGAACGGAGCGCCGCAGCAGGCGCGGACATCACCCCGGCCCATAGGGCCGGGGAAGGTTCGCGCCGACGCCCCACGCGACACGCGGCGGACGGGGTACAGCCTCATAAAAGAGACGCCTTTCGCGTTACCGTAAAAAGGGGAGTACGGGGGTGCAGGGGGTGTAGAGGGGAATTTTCCCCTCTCACCCCATGCCCCGCGCCGGGCAGGCGACCTGCCGCCCATGCCGGGCAGCAGCCGCAAGACAAGAAAGAGAAGGACAGAATAAAAAGACCGCCCCTCTCCCCCCATGTCCCGCGCCGGGCAGGCGACCCGCCGCCCGTGCCGGGCAGCAGCCGCCATACAAGGAAGAAAGAAAAAAGAAAAAAAGGGGGGAAGGAAACCCCTTTCGCCAGCGCGAAGGGTTTCCTTCCCCCGAAGACTACAGCCGGTTATAAAAACAGGCTTAGAAGAAGATGAGAGTCAGGATGAGGAACAGCGGCACGAGGATACCGCAGGACCAGGCCATGTAGCCGAAGAAGCTGGGCATCTTGACGCCCTGATCTTCGGCGATGGAACGCACCATGAAGTTGGGCGCGTTACCGATATAGGTATTGGCGCCCATGAACACGGCGCCGGCGGAAATGGCGATCAGAGTATTGGCCATTTCATTCATCAGCACCTGCGCGTCACCGCCCGCCGTATTGAAGAAGACGAGGTAGGTCGGCGCGTTGTCGAGGAAGCTGGAGAGCATACCCGTCAGCCAGAAGAACATGGCGTTGGAGGGCGCGCCGCTTTCGTCGAACACGAGGTGAATCAGACCGGCGAGAGCGCCGTCGGTACCGGCGCGCAGAATGGCGATGGCGGGGATCATGCTGATGAAGATGCCGAGGAAGAGCTTGGCAACTTCTTCAATGGGAGCCCAGGAGAAGCCGTTGAGTTCGCGGCAGCGCTTGCTGGTGAACTTGAGGGACAGACCGGCGATGACAAGCAGGAGGATGTCGCGCAGGAGGTTCTGGCCTTCGATGGGCACGCCGTACACGGTAAAGGCCGTGCCGAGCTGCATCAGGCCGGAGGACAGAACGGTCACGACCACGCAGGCAAGGAAGAGGAAGTTGATCTTGCCGTCAAAGCCGAGCTTTTCTTCCCCGGCATTGGGATCGTGCGGCGGCTGGGGCTTGCCTTCCTTGGCGAACAGCCAGGAATCAAGGGCAAAGTAGATGCCGAGCAGGGCCAGCGACATGAGCAGGGTCTTGAGGAAGAGATGCTGCGTGGTCCAGAAGAAGCTGACGCCCTTGAGGAAGCCGAGGAAGAGCGGCGGGTCGCCCAGAGGCGTCAGGGAGCCGCCGATATTGGCCACAAGGAAGATGAAGAACACCACGGAATGGGCGCGATACTTGCGGTGGGCATTGGCGCGCAGCAGGGGGCGGATGAGCAGCATGGCCGCGCCGGTGGTCCCCATCCAGCTGGCAAGAACGGTGCCCACGGCCAGAATGCCGGTGTTCACGCCGGGACGGCCCACGAGCGAGCCCGTCAGGCGCACGCCGCCCGCCACGGTAAAGAGCGAGAACAGCAGAATGATGAAGGGAACGTATTCGCCCAGAATGGAATGCAGCATTTCATACAGGGCCGTGCTGAAGCCGTAGACAAGGGCGCAGGGCACGAGGAAGGCCAGACCCCAGAAAACGGCGATTTTCCCGAAATGATGCTCCCAGAAATGCGGGGCCGCCAGCGGCATGATGGCGATGGACAGCAGCATACAGGCAAAGGGGATGACCCAGATGGCGGACAGTTCGGGCCCGGGGATGGTGGGGTGATCCCCCCCGGCGGCCAGCGCCAGCGCGGGCAGTCCCAGCACCATCAGCAGGGCAAAGACCATTGACCAGCAACGTTGCATAGAAAGACTCCTCTAGTCTGTATAGTGTCCGAATACTCCCCCCAGTCTAAGGCAAAGAGCCGTTCTTGGCAACGTACGGAAGACGCGCCCCCAGAGAGGCCGCCCGCTTCGCCCCTGTACTTGTACATTCCCGCACAAGCCCTGCCGCAAGGCGCGCTTGCCTTGCGGCGGCTTTTCTGCAATGACAGGAAACACCGTGCCTGTGCGCAGTTCCGCCCGCGCCGCTGCCGGGGCTGCCGTCCCGGGAAATCATCACGAGGAATCCGCCATGAAAGAACCCACCGAGCGCCGCCGGGCGCGCCTTGCCGAAGTACTGTCCCATCGCCAGCCCGATCTGACCCTTGTGCTCGCCAATATTCACGATCCGCACAATGTTTCCGCCATCTATCGTTCCTGTGATGCCTTCGGCGTGGAACAGGTGCATCTTTATTATACAGACACACCCTTCCCCACGCTGGGCCGCAAGACATCCGCCTCGGCCCGCAAGTGGGTTGAAACCGTCCGCCACAAGGACAAGGCCGAACTCTTCGCCGCGCTGCGCGCCCGGAACATGCAGATTCTTGCCACGGACTGCACGCCGACGGCAAAACCGCTCCGCCACTGGGACTTCACCAGACCTACGGCCATCATCATGGGCAACGAGCACAGCGGCGTTGCCGACGAACTCGCGCAGGAGGCCGACGGCGAGCTCTATATTCCCATGTACGGCATGATCCAGAGCTTCAACGTCTCCGTCGCCGCCGCCATCATCCTTGCCGAAGCCGCCCGGCAGCGCGAAGCCGCTGGCCTGTACGGCAGCCCCCGCTACGCCCCCGACGAACTCCGGCAGCGCCTCGACGCCTGGCTGCAAAAATAATTTTTACCTGCTGGGGACCCCCTCCGCCGGCGCAGAGGGGGATCCCCTCCCCCGGCTCATAACAGCAGCCCACAACCGGCAACCAGCACAATCAGCCGAAAGGAACAACAGAACCATGCTTGCAGTGATGGACATCGGCGGCACGCAATGCCGTCTGGCGCGTTTTCGGGAGGAAGCTTCGGGGCTGGTGCTGGAAGCCGTGAAGGTACGGGCCACGGCGGAACTGCCGGACACGGACACGCTGCTGCGGGCCTGGGAAGAAGCGCTGGACGCGCCGCTGTCGTCGGCGCGGGCGCTGGTCATGGGCGTTGCCGGGCCGGTGGGGCCGGAGGGCGTCGCGCGGCTGAGCAATGCGGCGCTGACGGTGGACCCGCGCACTGCGCCGGGACGGTTCGGCGTGCGGCGCTGCGCGGTGGTCAACGACTTTATCACGGAGGCTTTTGCCTGCCTGACGCCCGTGGGGGCGCGGGCCGTGCGCCTGTTCGGGCCGGAAGCCCCCGCGCCCGCCGATGCGGACGGGCCGGAAGCCGGGCCGGTGGCGGTGCTGGGCGCGGGAACGGGTCTGGGCACGGCGTGGCTTGTGCCGGGACGGGATGCGGCGGGACGCTCCTGCCGTCAGGCGCTGGCGTCGGAATTCGGGCACGCGCCCTTTCCCTTTGAAGGCCGGGAAGAACTGGAATTTGCGGACTTTGCCCGGGAGGCGCTGCACCGGCGCGCCCTCTGCGCCGACGAGGTTGTGACGGGCCGGGGCGTGGCGCTGCTGCATGCCTTTCTCAGCGGCGAACGCCTGCCGGAAGCCGAGGCGGCGGCCCGCCTGTGCGCCGACGAAGAGGGGCTTCGCTGGTACGCGCGCCTTCTGGGGCGCGTCTGCGGTCAGTGGGCGCTGGCCACGCTCTGCCGGGGCGGCCTGTTCCTGACGGGCGGCATGGTGCTGCGCAATCCGGCAGTCACCGAACACCCGGCCTTCCGGGAGGCCTTTCTGCTCGCGCCGGAATTGCAGATACTGGAGCATGTGCCCGTGTCCCGCTTCGACACGCCCTACAGCGGCCTGTGGGGCGGCGCTGCCCTGGCCGCACGCGAAGCGGCGGCATAATTCTCATTGCTTT
>DXFI01000147.1 GCA_019114565.1 Candidatus Desulfovibrio intestinigallinarum
CCTCCCCTCCCCAGCGCGTTTTATTCAGGATTATCTGATGCAACGGAGACACTGCCGTTTTCCATCGACAGGCGTCTCCAACCTTACCTGTTAGAGCATTTTCAGTTTGAAATGTTTTGCATTTCAAACCATACGGCCTGTCGTTTCGCGGAAAAAACGCGGTTTTTCCGCTCACTTTGGGCCGGGCGGCGCTGTGCCGCCACCTCGCGTTTTACCTTTTTAAAACTTGAAACACTCTAAAAAAGCGCGTTGGGGGAAGGAAACACCCCTTGCGCGCTAGCCAAGGGGGTTTCCTTCCCCCCGAAACAACAGCAACGCACCTAAGAGAAGGCCCTTCCCGGCTGCCATGCCGGGGAGGGCCTTCCTCCAAAAATATTGTGCAGGCTTACGGAGTTATACCGTCTGTTCTTCGGCGGGGCGTCCCATGATCTGCACCACCTCATCCGCGCGCATGTCGATGCGCAGGGGGGCCAGAGCCAGCCGGGCGAAATCCTGCGGCGTGTCGACATCCAGCTTGATGTCCGGGCGGCGCAACGCGGGTTCTTCCGGATCGAACGTGGCAATGCGGAACTGTTCGGCGTTATCCCAGATATAATTGAGGCAGTGTTCCCGCTGGCCTGGCGTGTTCGCCTTCCGCTCCAGATCGAACAGCAAATCTGCGGACAACACCTCCGCGCCAAGACCGTCAGGCCAGAGATTATTGCGGGGGATGTGGTTATAGGCATAATCGCAGCGCGTCACCGAATAGAACAGCAGCAGGCGATCAATGGCCTCTCCCCAGATCAGCGGATTGTCGGCGCAGACGCGCACCACCGTGTCCGCCTGCGTCAGGCGGGCCGCATCACAGAAGCGGGACAGAACGTCGTTCTCCGATCCGCTCATGGCGGCAATATTCCGGCTGCGCAGATGTTCACGCAGCACCGCGTCCATAGGGGTGTCCGGCGTGGCCACAATGATTTTATCCAGCAGCCGGGCCGTGGAAAGACGCTGCGTCACCCAGTCAATGATGGGATAGCCGTGCAGACAGAGCAGGCTTTTCATGGGCAGACGACTGGAGCCCAGTCGGGCCTGCACGATGGCTACCGTTTTGCCGAGCGCATGTTCGGGCATGGTTCAGTCCTTTATGTCACCCAGCAGATCCAGCATGAGCCGGACAACGCGGGCCTTGTTACGGGTAAAATCAAGAGCCGCCTGCCGGGCGAAGAGTGTCGCGCGCAGGGGGCCGTCCAGCAGAGAGCGAAACGCCTCGTCAATGGCGGTATCGCTAATCCGCGCGGCCACGCCAAGGAAGAGAAAACCGTTGTTCTCCCGGGCAAAGGTATGGCTGGCCTCGCGATCATGCTGGGCAATCACAATGGCGGGGACCCGCATATGCGCCAGTTCGTAGACCGTGCGTCCGGCAGCGCATATGGCCATGTCCGCGCCTTCCATCATGCGGCTCATGACATTGGTCGCCCAGGTAAACTCTACCAGTGGATTGCCCAGAGCCGCAATATGGCGCTCCATGTTTTCCTTGTGCGCGTAGCCCGGCCCGGCCACCACACGGATGGTGATACCGCGCTCCCGGCACAGGGGTTCCACAATATTCAGCACCCGCAGAGTACAGTCAGCAGTATCCGTACCGCCGAAGGTAATCAGCAGCGTTTTCACTTCCGGCTGCAGCGTGCAGCGACGCGCTCCGGCAAATTCATCGCGCAGACAGAAATAGTCCGGCCCGCAGCAGACGCGGGGATCATCGGGATCGCCATGCTCGTACAGCGCATTGATTACAAGATGCGCCAGCTTTGCGCCCGGGCCGTCATCCTCGAAATTGACAATCCGGCAGCCGGATTCCCGCAGGCGTTCCATATATGCCGGTTCCGTATTGAGCATGTCGTTGATGACCAGATCCGGCCGCAGGCGCAGCACCGTGTCCGCCAAGTCCTCTCCTCCCTGCCGCACCATGCGGTAGTCCCGGCGGGCTATGCTTTCCACAGCCAGCTCGCTCTCGCGCGTGCAGACAAAGGTAATCTTGTGATCGGTGATTTCATGGGCCAGCATGAGCGCCCGGAAAACGTGCCCCATGCCGATGGCGGGGTATCCCGCCACCACAAAGACGACGTGACGCCGCAGCAGCAGGCGCTCGCAAATCCACCAGTCCTGATAGCCCTGAATTTCTATGGCGCGATCATTGAGAAAATAGGGGATGGTCTTGCCCATGACCGCCGTGCGTCCCGCATGCACCGCCCGCAGAAAAGCCGCCGATCGCAGGATGATCAGCGCCCGGCTTTCCAGCACAAGCGCCTGCTCCCCGTCATCGCGCAGGAGATTTTCCAGAGTGTCGCCCTGCACGTTCCAGATGCGCTGACGCACGCTCTTCACCGTCACCAGGCTGTCCGCGTCGGCTTCCCGGTAGCGTTTCCAGGCGTCCTCCACATCCACCCACGTCATCAGCGGGCAGGAGGCGCGCAGAATCAGGCAGTGTTCGTATTCCTGCGCCAGCTCTTCCAGCAGGTCCCGCATTTCCGCCACAATATTCAGGGTAGTGAAGCGGAAGGCGGGATTGCAGCGCACCCTGACGCCCGCCCGCTCACAAATAAGCGTAATCTCCTGACTGTCCGTCAGAACGATAATATCGTCGGCGGCAGCCACGCCCCGCGCCGTATGCAGGGCGCGCTCCATGAGCGTCACCCCCGCCAGCCGCTTGACCAGCTGATCCGGAATAACGGCGTTCTTCTTCAACGCGGGTATGATGATGCAACGCTCCTTCACACGGGCTCCTTTGCAATAGGCTTATCTTTGAGGGGGAGGGGGAAACTTTTCCTTGCGGAAAAAAGTTTCCCTCTCCCCCTCAAACTCCCCCTCTCCCTTCAAAAACCGCTTGTCTGGTTATCCCGGCGTCATAGCGCCGCAACCGCCCTGCAACGCCCGCCGTCCCCCGGATATGCCGCGGCTCCTTCTCGGAGAGTGGACAGAACGCAAACAGTAGCCTGTCCGCTCCGACTTTCGTACAGAAGATGAACTCTCTTCTCCCGGCAAAACCTGCTACGAAGAGCAGACGCCGGAAACGGCACAAAGGCTGTGTTTCTGCGGCTTCCACAAATAACACACGAAAAATCAAGGAGATCCAGTAAAGAGGACCTTTGTCCTCCTTTACATGTGCATAGATGGCGGGTTTTGGGGAAGATGGGGGAGTTTGAGGGGGAAGAAACCCCTTTTTGCCGCGAGCAAAAGGGGTTTCTTCCCCCTCAAAAAAACGAAAAGCTCCTGACCCTAGCGAATCTTCTTCAGCACGTCGCGTGTAGCTTCGAGCATGTACGTAAATTCGTCTTCGCTCAGCCAGTGCTGGAAGGGGAAGGAAACCATGCTGTCGAAGAAGGTGTCGGCATTGGGGCAATGGGCGTTGCCCATACCGAGGCGCTTGTAGAAATCGTAGCGATCCAGCGGGATATACTGGACGACGCATTTCACGCCCTTTTCGTCGTGCATGGCGCGCATGAACTTGTCGCGCTGTTCGGGGCCGGTCGTGAAGCGGGCCGCCAGCAGGTGGTAGTTGTGACGGGGGGAAGCTTCGCGGTGGAATTCCAGTTCCGGAAAATCGGCCAGCGCGTCAATGAACCGCAGCGCGCGCTGCCGCTTTTCGGCATTGATCTGATCGATGCGGTCCAGCAGCTTTGCGCCCAGCGCACATTCCACTTCACCGAGGGAATAGTTGTTGGGCATGAGCATCTCGCCGTGCAGCATGGGGATGTCCACATTGCCCATGGCGGGTTTCCAGTAATCGGGACGCTCGAAGGTATAGGCGCAGTGACCGTTATGGCGCAGCGCGGGCAGGATGGCCTGCATTTCCGGATCGCGCAGGTACAGCATGCCGCCTTCGCCCAGCGTGGTCAGATTCTTGTGCGAATGGAAACTGAAGGTCGCCATATCGCCGAAGCTGCCCGCCTTGCGGCCGTCCAGTTCCGAACCGATGGACTGCGCCGCGTCTTCGATGCACAGGATGCCCTTATCCTTACAAAGGGCGGCAATGGCGGGCATGTCGGCAACATAGCCGTACAGATGCACCACGACCACGGCCTTTGTGCGGGGGGTTATGGCGCGCTCGATGGTTTCGGCCGTGACGACGCGGGTATGCAGGTCAATATCGGCCCAGGCCATGACGGCCCCCTTTTTGACATAGGGGTAAGCGGAGGCCGTAAAGGTATGCGACGGCATGACCACTTCGTCGCCGGGCTTGAGCAGGCAGAGCTGCGCGGACATTTCCAGCGCGGACGCGCCGTTCATGGCCGTAAAGCAGGAACCCTGCGCCACGCCCTGATAGCGGGCGAACTTGCTTTCAAATTCCTGCATGTAACGGCTTTGGGTAAGCGGATCGGCGTTGCGCATGGCCTCCACGACCACGGCAATTTCCTCTTCGGTATAGCGAATGGCACGACCGCTGAAATTGACTTTGATGTCCATGCGTTCTCCTTGCGGACAAGGCGGCGGCATGCCCGAAGACAGGCCGCCGCCCGGCAAATTACATGCGCTTGAAGCGCTCGATGACATTTTCCTTGGTCAGAATCTTCTTGAAATCCGGGCCAAGGCGATTGGAAAGCGGTTTTTCATGCACGATGCTGGCCTCGTACAGGGCGGTATACTGGGCGTCCGTCAGGCCCTGGCAGATGCCGGGCTTCAGGGAAATCCCCTGTTTTTCCATCATCTTGTGCATTTCGCGGTATTCGTCGGGATAGATGTCTTCCTGCACGGACAGAGCGTAGCAGTTGGCGATGTTGTGGTGCATGTGCAGCACCATGCTCAGACCGGCGGAAATGGGATGCACCACGCCCACAAAACCGGCGGCCATACCGCCGAGATACGAGGCGATCATCATCTTTTCCCGGTTTTCGTCGCTCATCATGTCCCCGTTCAGGAACACGTCGCGGCAGAGATCGATGGCCTTGGAGGCCAGCGCGTCCACCACCACGTTGCGATAGGAGCCGGACAGGCTCTCAAAGCAATGCATGTAGGTGTCGATACCCGTGAAGAAATAGGTCTCGCGGGGAACGCTGGCCGTCAGGGCCGGGTCAAGCAGGACCTGATCGAACATGGTGTAGTCGCTGTTCATGCCCAGCTTGAGGTTCTTGGCCTCGTTGCAGATGATGCCCGTACGCGACGTTTCGGAGCCCGTGCCCGCCAGCGTCGGCACCGCGAACTTGTAAGGGGCGGGATTCTGCACCAGCTCCCAGCCCTGATAATCCTCGGCCTTGCCGGGATTGGTCAGGAGGTTGCCCACGCATTTGCAGGTGTCCATGGTGGAGCCGCCGCCGAAAGCCAGCAGGGCGCAGGGCAGCTTGCCGTCAAGGAAGGTTTTCACCTGTGCGGTGTAGCCGTCCACGCTGTCCGTCGTAGGTTCTTCGGTCGTGTCCACATACACGACGAGGTCCTTGTCTTCCACCGGCAGGCGGGAAGCAAGGTCATGATCCTTGAAGAAGTGATCCAGGAAGAAAATGGCCGGGCCGCCCTGAACGCGCCGGGGAGCCAGCAGATCGCCCAGCTGGGCAAGCGCGCCCAGACCTATCATATAATGACCGACATTTTTTGCGTTGCGGTACATGATATTCCTCATTGGTTGAAGGGGGAATGATTCGCACATACGCCATCGCCGCGATTCTGGCAAGCGCACCGGATTGCACGATTCCTGCAGGAAAAAGCGGCGTTTCACCCTCGCGGGGTTCCCGCATTTCGCGGGTTTCGCCCCCTGCCCGCGCACTCCCGTCTTTCCGTGGACGACCGCCGTGACGCCCCACCCGGACACGACGCCTCAGGGGGAAAGGAGGGCTTCCCTTCCCCCTGCAAGCCCTTACGTCCGGGCCTTCCACGCATCCACGGTATTTTTGAGGAGCATGGCGATGGTCATTGGTCCCACGCCGCCGGGAACGGGGGTAATGGCGGACGCCTGCGGAAAAACGCTGTCATAGTCGGCGTCGCCGCACAGCCCGCTGTCCGTGCGGTTGATGCCCACGTCAATGACGACGGCGCCCTTTTTGACCATATCGCCCGTCACCATGCGCGGACGCCCCACGGCAAGGAACAGGAAATCGGCGCTGCGGCATTCCTCGGCAAGATTGGCCGTCCGCGAATGGCACAGCGTCACCGTGGCGTCGCCAAATTCGCCGGAACGGGCCAGCAGCAGGGCCAGCGGCTTGCCCACGATATCGGAACGCCCCACGACCACGGCCTTTTTACCGCGCGTGGGCAGGTTGTAGCGGCGCAGCAGCTCGATAACGCCCGCAGGCGTGCAGGAAACCATACCCGGCAGCCCGAGGGAGAGCCGCCCCACGTTCTCGGGATGGAAGCCGTCCACGTCTTTGGCGGGATCGATGGCCAGCAGGCAGCGGGAGGCGTCCAGCCCGGCGGGCAGAGGCAGCTGCAGCAGAATGCCGTCCACATCGGGGCGGGCATTCAGCTCGGCAATCAGAGCAAGCAGCGCCTCCTGCGAGGTATCGGCGGGCAGGCGATAGGGCAGCGAGAGAATGCCCGTATCCTGGCAGGCCCGTTCCTTATTGCGGACATAGACCTGCGATGCGGGGTCCTCCCCTACCAGAATGACGGCAAGTCCGGGGGCGCGCAGACCGTCCTTGCAGCGGGCGGCGATTTCTTCCTTGAGTTCGGCGCGCACGGCCTGCGCCGTGGCCTTTCCATCAATAATCGTCGTCATGACAAACCTCTTTGTCTGGAGTGAGTTCGTCGCACAACCATAGCCCGCCCGCCCTCGTACCACAAGGGCGGACAGACGCTCGATCTTTGGGCGCGACTTTTGGCAGGCTTTAGAGATGTTGGCAGGCTCTGGAGCATTTTCAGTTTGACACGCTTTGCGTTTCAAACAACCATACGGCTGTCGCTTCCGGAAAAAGCGTGTTTTCCGCTCACTTAAGGATAAAGCGCTCTATCATAAGGAGACAGCATGTTGCAGGAACGAATCACAGGCGAAGGCAAAGTGCTGCTGCTGGCGGGCGGCGGCAAGATATATACTGATGTGGCGGCCCGCTTTGTCCGCAGCGAGCGCAGCCTCGAAGATATTGCGGCTTCCCCCTACTCGCGCGAAATCGTGCGCAACATTCTTTCCAGCGGACACAGAGCCGCGCTGGAGTTCGACTTTTTTCTCTTTGCCGTGGAAGGCTATTCGCGCGTGACGGAAACCCAGCTCGTGCGCAAGCGCCTAGCCTCCTACCTTATTAAATCCGGGCGGGCGGAGCTCAACGGCAAGCGGGCCTTCTCCGTGGTCTACCCCGAAAATGCGCGCAACTTTGCGGCCCCCGTCACCCTGCCCGACGGCCATACCGTCACGCTGACCGGGCATGATCTGGCCGATATTTCCCGCCAGTGGTACGAAGCGGGCGTGGATCAGGGGCTGCCGGAAGAAGACCTGCGCTACCTCAAGCCGCAGGCCACGGAATTCAAGGCCATCATCGGCATGAACGCCCACGCCCTGCACGACTGGTTCTCCATCCGCTGCTGCCGCAACGCCCAGCATGAAATCCGCCATCTGGCCCGCACCATGCTCCGGCTGTGCCGCGAAGCCGCTCCCGACCTCTTTGTCGGAGCCGGTCCCAGCTGCGTTCAGCTGGGCTACTGCCCCGAAAACCGTCTCCAGAACCCCCGCTGCAAGGGACGCATTCCCACTAAGGACGAAGCGCTGGAAATCCTGCGCGCTCACGGCAGAGGCATGTCCGCCGATCCGACTCTGGATGACTAGGCTCAGGACTCATTATGTTTTTTTGAGGGGGAAGGAACCCCTTTGCTCTGCTGTCGATGCCCGTAGCTTCCTTCGTCGCAACGGGCACGGCCTGCGGCCGCCCGTCGGGTCGCTGCTTGCGGCAAAAAGGGGTTCCTTCCCCCTCAAACTCCCCCATCTTCCCCAAAACCCGCACGCAGCATACTGGCAGGCAAAGACAGATGTTTTCATAACATAAAGTTATGTCTTATTTTTTGTATATTAATCCACAGAAGAACAATTCTTGATAATGAGTTCTGACCCTGGAGCGTGTTGCCTTTGAAAAAAGAGGCACGCGAGACAGCGACACAGTGTTTCAAACTGAAAAGGAGCCAAGGCCCGCGCCGCCCGTTCCCCCGCCAAAGCCCGGCCTGCCGGGATTGTCAGGGGCGCAGGAATTGCATATAACCAGCCTGCGACGCGCCCCGGGGGAATTTCCGGGGCGTGTCGGGCAACGTTCTTTAGCGATACCGTGCAGCTGCGGTGTCATGGAGGTTATACGATGGAACAAGGCACCCTTCGCCTGAAAACCGGTCTGGCTGAAATGTTGAAAGGCGGCGTGATCATGGACGTGACCACGCCCGAACAGGCGAAGATCGCCCAGGATGCGGGCGCT
>DXFI01000148.1 GCA_019114565.1 Candidatus Desulfovibrio intestinigallinarum
ATGCTTTTCTGCATCTCAAGCGCTGGCGGGGAGTTGCTACACGGTATGCCAAAAGATGCGCCTCTTTTCTTGCCGCCGTTCAAATTAGATGCATATCTTTGTGGGCAAACATAATTTGACGACACTATCTAGCAGAGGGGTTCCCCTCCCCCAACAATCCTTTACGGCTCAATATTTTTCATAGTTGCAGCGCGACCGGCGACGACGAGGGTATCGCCGGTATGCAGGACGGTATGCGCGGGCGGTACAAAAGCGAACTCGCGCTTGCCGGCGGAACGAATACCCATGACGACAACTCCGAACTGCCGGATGAGGTCCAGTTCGACCAGAGATTTGCCGTGCCAGTTATGCACGGTCAGTTCCTGAATGGCGATGCCGCCGTATTTGGGTATCAGGTCAAGCATGCCGGGATTGGTCAGCTGATGAGCAGCCATGACGGCGGCTTCCGTTTCCGGCACAATGGCTCTGTCCACATGCAGCCGGTGCAAAATTTTACGGTGCTCCTCGTTGGACGCCTTGACCCAGATTTTCGGTCCGCCGAGTTCCTGCACGTTGAGGGTAATAATCAACGATTGCTCGAACCCCTCGCCCACGCAGATGACGACCCAGTCCAGCTCCTGAAAATGCAGGGAGCGCAGCACACTGACGCTGGTGGCATCGGCCTTGTACACTGAATGCAGCAACTCTTCAGCAACCTGCACACGCGCCTCGGAAAGGTCCAGTCCGACAACGGTATGCCCGAGCGAAACAAGTGTCGTCGCCATGCGCAAACCAAATTTCCCCAAACCTATCACGCCAATTTCCAAGATAATCTCCGCTACGCCGCCGCGCTTTCGTGCCTCCTGTCCGCTGCCGGACAGTGCAGCTCATCAGAAAGGCTGCGGGAAAAAATCGTTATTCCGGCAATAAGGTTACCTGCCGGGCAGGTACAAGGGCAAAAACCTGCCTGCCTTCCTGAAGATGCCATTTACCCAGCGCCAGACTTTCGGGAACTGCATGCAGGGGCGTGCCGTCAGACAGATTCAGCAGAACAAAGGTTTCGCAGGTATCGCGGTGCACAGCCTGCACGGTGGCCGCAAGAATATTGGCCATGCTGACCTGCGGGCGTTCCGGGCCGGCAGCCAGAGAAATGCCTTCCGGCAGAATCTGCACGCTCACAACCTGATTTTCATGAAGTTCCAGACGCGCAGCCAGAGGCGGGGGACAGAGAGAGACCAGACGCAAGCCCGAAAAGGAAATCACCTCAACCTCAACCATCCGTAAGCCTACGGCCAGACGGGAAACAATGCCGACGATGATATTTTCATTATCCGGCATGGAATGCTGCGCACGCAGCACGCGACCGGCCTCCCCGTCGGAAAACCGCAGAAAGGCTTCCAGCTGCGCGGCATTCTGCTGCCCCAGAAACTTCTGAACCAGCGGTAAGGGCACATGCTGCCGCAACAGCTCCAGACCGCGCGAATACCGCAGCGCACGCGGCCCCACCAGTGCCGGCGGCAAAGAAAGCGGCGCGGCCACGGAATAAAATTGCTTGCGCACAAAGCCCTGATCAAGATGCAGGAAATCCGGTTGCGCCGCTTCCGGCAGGCTCGCAATGCGCCGGATGGCGCGCATGGCCACCAGCGGCAGAAGCACGGAACGCGGGGCGGAACCTTCCACGCGCACCATCCCCGTTGCGCAGTCGATTGCGCTGACCGGCAAATCCAGCGCTTCGCCAAGGCGCAACCCCGCATAACGTACCAGCAAAAAAACAAGATGCAGACGCGCCCGGGCAATCTTACGACCGGGGCTCGCTGCCTGTGATTCCCATTCTTCCCAGCGCACCGTCAGGGCTTCCAGCTGAGAACTCGTCAAGTGGGAAGGTGCAGATTTCTTGATGGGGGTGGGCATAGCGGCAGCATACGCATTTGCCCGGCTCCTGTCACGACGCGAAAAGGCCCGCTGCGGGCAGAGCAGACGGGCCTTCGGGGGAGAGAAAGGGAGAGAGGAGGGAGAGAAGGAGCTGTCTGAAAGGCGGAGCGGCAACGGGGTTCGCAGAGGGCGACGAACCCGTCAGGGATGCCGCTCCGGCCTTCACTCAACCTGTGCTAGTAGCAGCCTCCGCAGCCGCCACCATAGCCACCACCGTACCCGCCGCCATGCCCGCGATGTTGCAGTTCGAACGTCGCCGTCGGCACCGGCGACCAGGCGTGGGCCATACCGCCACCCAGCAGGAAGGTAACGGCAAGGAAGGAAAGTACAAGACTGGCTAATTTCATGAGGGGCTCCTTTCGGTTTCGCCTGAGATATTGCAGAAGGCGTGCCAGAAAGAATAAAAAGAAGCCTCATTTAAAAATATCATAAAAAACATCATGTTAAATATTCAAGTCGACTAAAAGACGCCGCGCATCCGACCATGCCCACACAGCCGGGCAGCAGGGTGGTCAGTTTTTATCCAGCTATCGCATGCGTCATCTGGATAGATTTTTTACACCTGTCCAGAGCTTGAACAGTTTTCAGACAAGAGAAATGAAAATACCTGTAAAACGTTTTCGGGGAAAAGAACCGCGTTTCCCTTCCCCGAAGCGAGTGCTCTCAAAGGATGTCGTCCCAAACTGTCGTCAGCCAGGACGCTTTAGCTCAATCTCTTAGAGCATTTTCAGTTTGAAATGCTGTGCATTTCAAACCATACGGCCTCTCGTTTCACGGAAAAAGCGCAGTTTTTCCGCCCACTTTTGGCCGGGCGGCGCTGTGTCGCCGCCTCGTGTTTCACCTTTTTCAAAGTTGAAACGCTCAGGCTCCCAGAAAACATAAAAAGATACAGTGTGCGGGTTTTGGGGAAGATGGGGGAGTCTGAGGGGGAAGTTACGGGAACGCCCTTCCTCGCTTCGCTACGGAAGGGCTGGGCCCTTTTTGCCGCGAGCAGCGACCCGACGAGCGGCCGCAGGCCGTGCCCGTGCGACGAAGGAAGCTACGGGCATCGACAGCAGAGCAAAGGGGTTTCTTCCCCCTCAGAAAACGTAATGAATTCTGAGCCTAAATGGCCGCATCCAGTAAAAGGTTATCGCGGTGGATGACTTCGGGATAATGAGCATCGCCAAGAATGGCGGCAACCTCATGGCGGCGCAGGCCCATGATTTTGCGCAGCTCCCCGGCGGCATAGTTGGTCAGTCCTACGCCCAGCGAGGCCTGCGGGCCGTCGCACCCCAGCCGGGCCACACGCACGAGAGCGCCTTTCTGGAACGTGCCGTCCACGCGGCGCACGCCCCCGGGCAAAAGGCTGCTGCCCTTCTCCAAGAGAGCGTCGGCCGCCCCTTCGTCCACCCAGAGCGTTCCCGCCGGATCAGACTGATAGGCCAGCCAGAACTTGCGGCGGGAAATGGCATGTTCCGCAGGACGTACCCATGTTCCGACATCCTCACCTGCCAGCGCGCGCCCGATAATGTTCTCCTGCCGGCCCGGCAGGATCAGCGTGGGGACTCCCAGCTGCGAGGCGCGCCGCGCCGCCAGCAGTTTGGAATACATGCCGCCCGTGCCCACTGATGTCTTGCCGCCGCACAGACGCCCGAGGTCCAGCCGCGACACGTCGTCAATGCAGGAAAGAATCTGCGCGTCGGCATCGGTATCGGGATTGGAAGCGTAGACGCCGGGCGCGGACGTCAGATTAATATAGAGATCCGCCCCCACGAGATTGACCAGAAGACTGGCGAGACAGTCATTGTCGCCGAACTTGAGTTCGCGCACGGAAACCGTGTCATTCTCATTGACGATGGGCAGGGCGTCCCAGGAAAGCAGCTCGGCAAAGGTGTTGCGCGCATTGAGAAAGCGGGTGCGGGCCCGCAGATCGTCACGCGTCAGCAGAACCTGCGCGACCGGGATGCCGTAGGGTCGCAGCACCTTGTCCCAGAGGCGCATAAGCTGCCCCTGCCCCAGAGCCGCCGCGGCCTGACGGGCAGCCAGCCCCTGCGTATCGCAGCTGCGCCCGTGCCGGGCCAGCGCGCGCCGCCCCGCGGCGACGGCGCCGGACGAAACCAGGACAACCTTACGAGCGCCGTCACTGCCGCGCAGGGTTGCAAGCTGCCGGGCAAGGTCGGCCATAACGGTATCCGATAGCCCGTCCGCATCGGACAATACGGCACTGCCGACCTTTACCACCACAAGGCGCGCCCGATGCAGGCACCGCTGCCGCTCTTCGCGCCAGTCTTCCGTCTGCGACATGCTGTCCGCTCCTTACTCGCGGGTATAGATGACTTCGATATCCGGAAACTCTTCTTCGTCCAGACTTTCGATTTCCTCGAAATGATGGAGCGGTTCATGCGGCGCAACCTCGTCGCGCAGTCGCCACATGGCAGCCACCAGCGGTTCGATACCGATACCGTCCCGGGCCGAAATGAAGAAGATCTCGCGCCCGTCGGCTTCGGCACGCGCCTTGAGCGCCGCAAGACGCTCTTCGTCAACCAGATCAATCTTATTGACGACCTCGAGCTGCCGACGTGCCACCAGCTCCTCGCTGAAGCTGTGCAGTTCCGCATTGATGAGATCAAAACCGGCCCAGGGATCGTCTTCGCCGATATCCTCTATACTGAGGATATGGACAAGGAAGCGGGTCCGCTCCACATGCTTGAGGAAACGGATGCCAAGCCCCTGCCCTTCGTGGGCGCCTTCGATAAGGCCCGGAATATCGGCAATGACCATGCGCCGATCCGGATCGTACTCGTCGATCATCACGCCGAGGTTCGGCGTCAGCGTCGTGAAGGGGTAAGCCGCAATCTTGGGACGGGCCGCCGAGACCTGAGAAATAAAGGTGGACTTGCCGGCATTGGGCAACCCCAGCAGCCCGGCATCCGCCAGAATCTTCAGTTCCAGACGCAGTTCGGCCTCTTCGCCGGGTTCGCCGCTCTGGGCGAATCTCGGGGCGCGCATGGTCGCGGACTTGAAATGTTCATTGCCCTTGCCGCCTCTGCCGCCGCGCGCGGCCACGGCTTCCGCGCCGGGCTCGCTCAGGTCGGCAAGAAGGTATTCCCCTTCGGGGCCGCGTCCGTAGACCAGCGTTCCCACGGGCAGATTGAGAACAAGGTCCTCGCCCTTGCGGCCGTCGCACTGGCTGCCCTGGCCGGGCTGTCCGTTGCGGGCTTCGTAAACGCGCTTGAGCCGGAAATCGTAAAGGGAAAGAAGACGCGGTTCGGCCCGCAGAATCACGGAACCGCCGTCGCCGCCGTTGCCGCCGTCCGGTCCGCCGCGCGGCACAAACTTTTCACGACGGAAGGACACGCAGCCATGCCCGCCCTTGCCCGCCTTGACCAGAATTTTTGCTTCATCGACAAATCGCATAGTTGCTCCCGAGGCAGGTTACTGGGAAGGCAGAGCGCCGCCCAGACAACACGAAAGGGGAAGAAGTCTTACGACTCCTTCCCTCTTCAAAACTTATGCGGATTCCCGAGCCTTAGGCGGCAGGGGCTTCCACATGCACGCGGGTAAGAACGCGACGCTTGCGAATGAACTTTTCAAAACGCACAACGCCGTCGATCTTGGCGAACAGGGTGTAATCCCTGCCCATACCCACATTTTCGCCGGGGTACACACGGGTACCCAACTGACGCACCAGAATGTTGCCGGCCAGAACGGCCTGCCCGCCGAAGCGCTTGACGCCGCGTCGCTGGCCCGCGCTGTCGCGGCCGTTGCGCGAAGAACCGCCTGCTTTCTTATGAGCCATGATATACTCCTTGCAAGGGCTTAGTCCGGTACGACGCTGAACGCCGCACCCGGAAAACTAGCCGTTGATGCTTTTGACGCGGATGGTCGTGTAGTCCTGACGATGACCGCGCAGCTTGCGCGAATCGTTGCGCCGCCAGCGCTTGAAGACCATCACCTTGGCTCCGCGGCTGTGCTCCACCACTTCGGCGGTCACGGCGGCTCCGGCGACGTAAGGAGCACCGATCTTGCAATCGGCGCCACCGATCATCAGAACCTTATCCAGCTTCACTTCGCTGCCGGCAGCAGCCGCGAGCTTTTCCACAACAACTTTGGAACCTTCTTCAACGCGGTACTGTTTGCCGCCCGTTTCGATAATCGCGTACATGGTGTAACCTCCGAAAAGAGAGAGGTCTATTTGCCCCAGACTCGGAAAAATGTCAAGTGTCACATGAAAGTTTTTCGCGGTTCCGCCCGTTCCTGCCGGAACCGGCGGCCCTTCCGGCCTTGGCAATGAGCCCTCTTCCCTGTTATGTTGCAAATTCCTGCGCATTGCGACAGCGCGCGCCCACTATAAGGAAGGATGGCAAAATGCACAATGCCCCGCAAGAAACTTTTTCCTGCGACATCCTGTCGTTGAGCCATGACGGGCGCGGCGTCGCCCGGCCGCAGGGACAGGACGGCCCGGTGGTCTTCGTCTCCGGAGCCCTGCCGGGACAGCAGGTACGGGCCCGGGTGCTGCGTCGCAAATCCCGCCATGTGGAAGCCGACTGTGTCGAAGTTCTGCGCCCTGCCCCTGACGCCGTTCCCCCGCTGTGTCCCCATGCCGACGCCTGCGGCGGCTGTCCTCTGCAGCGCATGCCCTATGCGGCCCAGCTCCGGGCCAGGGAAGAGCTGCTGCGCCAGACGCTGCGCCGCATCGGCGGTCTGGACGGCTCGCTCGTGGCCGCGCCTCTGGCATCGCCGCTGACGCGCGGCTTTCGCAACAAGATGGAATTTGCCTTCGGCACGGATGCCGGAGGGCGTCTGCTGCTGGGGCAGCGTCGCCGCAGCGGACACGGCGTTGTGCGCGTGCCGGAGTGCGCGCTGATGCCGTCCGTCGTGCTCCGGCTGGTGGAACAGATTGAGACGCTGGCGGCCGATTCCGGACTTCCGGCCTGCACCCCGCCCGGCCGCCGCGGCAGCCGCCGGCCTCATGCCGGATTCTGGCGTAATGCCGTGCTGCGCCTGCACTGGACGGAGCCGCAGGCTCCGCGCGCGGACGACGCGGCCGCCTATGCCGACGAAACGCGCTGGCGCGCTGCGCTTCTGCTGCTGACATCCCCGGGAGATCCGGCACAGCGCCGCAGCGTGCGCCGGATTGCCGAAACACTGCTCCGGGACGCCGACTGCCTGACGCATATCGTCCATGAAGAACGCGCCGCCCACGACGGACAGGTCCGGGGCGAACGCCGTATTCTCACCCTGAGCAATCTGCCGGAAAAAAACGATTCCCCCCTCCTGCGCCTGCCCCTGCTGGGGCAGTGCCTGGAACTGGACATTGCCTCCTTTTTTCAGGTCAACACGGCCGCAGCCCAGCTGCTGGCCGGTCTGGCCGTCCACGCCGTGCGCGGCACGCTGCCCGCAGACGCAGAGGAGGCCCTGACGCCGCCGGCAGCGCCCTCGCCGGGCTCGCTGCTGGATCTGTACTGCGGCGCGGGTGCCCCCGGTCTGCTGTGCGTGGATACCGACGCGCATCTTGACGGCATTGAATACGACGCCCGGGCAACGGAACTGGCCGCCCGCAATGCCCGCGCGCTCTCCCGGCAGGCCCGCTATCTGGCGGGCGACGCGGCCCGGCTTGTCCGAAAGCTGTCCGCGGATCACGAGGTCATCCTTGCAGACCCGCCCCGCGCCGGTATGGACGCGCAGGTCATCGCGACGCTGGAGCAGCAGAAGGCCTCCCGCCTCATCTATATATCCTGCAATCCGGCGACGCTGGCGCGGGACGCCGCGCAGCTGAGCCGCTGCTGGACGCCCGAAGTATTTCAGCCGGTCGATCTTTTTCCGCATACGCCGCACCTGGAGTGCGTCAGCCTCTGGCAGCGCCGGGTCTAAAGAAAAACGATACTGCATCGACGACCGGCGGTCCTGTGCGGGCGAGTCAACGCTTTTAGCGCAAATGCGTTGACGGAACATCCCTGCTGTGATAATCTGCACACGTTATCGCCATGATGGCGACGGCGACAAGACTACGCGTTCCGCAGCCGCAAGGAGCCTGCATGTCCTTCAAGGATATTCTCGATCAACAACGACACGGCATGGAAGCGGCGGCATCTACCGGGACCATCGGTCTGCACCTTGTCAGCGGTCCTCTTGTGGGGGTCGCCATCGGCTTCGGCCTGGACAGCTGGCTGGGCACCGGCCCGTGGATGAAAGTTATTTTTCTTTTTGTGGGCATCGGCGCGGGTTTCCTTAATGTGTATCGGGATTCCCGCCGTCTGCTGCAAAAGATGGCTGCGGAAGACGCCCGGCGAGCCGGCGCGATTAAGGTCGAAAAAACCGACGGAGAACACAAGGATGCCTAATGCCTGCGATGCATGGTTGCAACGGCGGGGCATAGCGCATCCGGTGATCACGCCAGTCGTTCGTAATGTGCTGCTGATCGCGCTTCTGCTGCTGGCAGTCGGCGCCGCAGCATGGAACTGGCGTCCCTGGCCCCTGTGGACAGGCGTCGGAGCAGCCATGTCGGCCTGGATTTTTTGGGGGCTTGCCCGCTTTTTTCTGCGCCGCCCCCTAGGCGAATACAGCACCGCATTTCTGCGCGTGGTGCTGCTGCGCTTCGGCGCGCGGATGCTGGTGCTTGCGGTGGCGGTTTATGTGGCCCTCGTGGAGTGCGCGGCGCCGCCATTCGCCCTTGTCGGAGGACTGACGGCCGGTTTTGCCGTCGCACTGGCGACGTTCGCCGCGACCTCGCGGTCGGCGACACGCCGCTGACCGACAGCGGGTTCCGACCCGTCGCGGACAGAGGGCAGCGTTTGGGGGAGCTCAGTTTCACCCATGCTGTAGGTGTACTGGGGATTTAACCGAGGGAGGCTTGACTCATGGCTGGTGGATTGCCGCATCCGGTATTGCTGTCCACATTCTGCAATATGGATGAAATCGTCATCAATGGACAGACGCTGGAATTCAAGCATGTATTCTACTCGTGGGTGTGCATCGCCCTGCTGGTGGTGGTTTCTCTCATCGTCCGCCGCCGCTTGAAAATGGTGCCCTCGGGCATGCAGAATTTCTTTGAAACGCTCATCGATACCATAGAGAACTTCATCTGCACGACCATGGGCGAAGCAGGCCGCAAGTATGTGGGGCTGCTGACCGGTATCTTCATCTATATCTTCGGCATGAACCTCATGGGTCTTGTGCCGGGCTTTGATGCGCCGACGGCCAACCTCAATACTACTGTCTGCATGGCCGTCTTCGTGCTGCTGTTCTACAACGCCGTTGGTCTGGCCCGCTGGAAGCATCACTACATCCATCACTTCACCGGTCCTTCCAAGGCGCTGATCCCGCTCATGTTCCCGCTGGAAATCGTTTCGCACCTCTCGCGTCCGGTTTCTCTCTCTCTCCGTCTTTTCGGTAACATCCGCGGTGAAGAAATCGTTATGGTGCTCTTCTTCGTCATGGCGCCCATTCTCGGCACCATCCCGATCTACGCCCTGTTCCTGCTCGGCAAGACCATGCAGGCCTTCGTCTTCTTCATGCTGACGATGTTCTACATCAAGGGCGCTCTCGAAGCACCGGAGCATTAGCAGACCGGCGCGTCTGACGCGCCCGCCCCCGGCCCGGCTCTTCCCGGGTCGAAGGGGGACATCCTTTGGGGGAATGGCCGGTTTCCGGCCCAACAATAAACGAGAAGGAGTTTCTCATGCGTAAATTTCTGATGATCGCCCTGAACACCGTGATGCTTCTTGGTATGGCCAGCATGGCGTCCGCCGCTACCCTGGACTCCGCTTCCCTCGGCTATACCTGCCTCGCCGCCGCCCTGGGCATCGGCATCGCCGCTTTCGGCTGCGGTATCGGCATGGGTCTCGGTCTGAAGGGCGCCTGCGAAGGCATCGCCCGCAACCCCGACGTGAGCGGCAAGGTGACCGGTACCATGATTCTGGCCTTCGCCTTCATCGAATCCCTGGCCATTTACGCCCTGGTCGTGAGCTTCATCCTGCTCTTCGCCAACCCCTTCGTCGGCTAGGCAATCTCTCCGCATAGCTTGAAAAGAGAGGCGTTCCCTCAGGGAACGCCTCTCTTCTTTTTAGAGCATTTTTAGTTTGAAATGCTTCGCATTTCAGACCATACGGCCTGTCGTTTCCGTGGAAAAAACGCAGATTTTCCGCTCACTTTGGAAGGGCGATACTGTGCCCCGCCTCGTTCATGCAGACAGAAACAGCCCCGCTGCGGGCTGTTTCTGCTGTTCAGGCAACCGGGGGACGTGCGGCAGATGGAATGCGCTCGAAGCCCCGCATTGTCGAGGGGCCAGCATAAAAGTTTTCGGGGGAGGGATGGGGGGT
>DXFI01000018.1 GCA_019114565.1 Candidatus Desulfovibrio intestinigallinarum
CCATTCGCTCAAAAGCGTAACCCGTTGTGCCTCGTCGCGCCCCGCGCGGGCGCGTGGATTGAAACAAAATATGGGGGCGCGTTATGCTTACCATTGCCAGAGTCGCGCCCCGCGCGGGCGCGTGGATTGAAACTGCCATGCTGCGATACAGCCGTCAGCGATCAGGCCGTCGCGCCCCGCGCGGGCGCGTGGATTGAAACTAAAGACGTTCGCGCCCTTGATCGATCCGCCCTGGTCGCGCCCCACTCGGGCGCAATGTTTTAAGTTTCCGCTGGCCATTTCATAAGCAAGCAGAAAGGCCCGCTCTTTGAGCGGGCCTTTTGCTATGGAGCAAATTCTCATTTTCTGTTGCTGGGGCTTCCGGGGGACGGTTGACGCGGGGAAGGCTCTGCGTCCCCGCATTGTTTCATTTTCCCGAAAAAGCGCGCTGGGGAAGGGATGGGGGGCCTGGGGGGAAGGACTACAAGAACGCCTTTCCTCCGGAAAGGCTGGGCCCTCTCGCGCGAGCAGCGACCGGATGGCGGCGCAGGCCGTGCCCGTTGCGACGAAGGAAGCTACGGGCATCGACAGCAGAGATGAGGGGTTTCCCTTCCCCCCAATATCACATTTTAGCGCGTGACCGGCGTGCCGTCGGCGCGAACGTCAAAGCGCTTGCGCGGGGCATGGCAGGCGCCGCGCCCTGTGCGCTCGGTAAAGCGCTGGTGATAGTCCTCGGCAGTATAGAAGGTTGCCGCGGGCGTCAGCTCGGTAACGACGTTGTAGCCCAGTTCCCGGAGGCGGGCGACAAGCGCCTCGGCAACGGCCTTTTGCTTCTCGTCGGCATAGAAGACGGCGGAACGGTACTGCTCGCCGATATCCGGGCCCTGCCGCTTGTACTGGGTGGGATCGTGCAGCTCAAAGAAGCGTTTCAGGATCTGCTCATAGCTGATGCGCGAGGGATCGAAGACCACGCGCACGGCTTCGGCATGACCTGTGGTTCCGGTGCAGACCTGTTCATAGCTGGGATTGGGCACATGCCCGCCGGTATAGCCCGAAACCGCGTCGACGACGCCGGGCAGGGCGCGCAGGCCGTGCTCAATACCCCAGAAGCAGCCGCCGGCAACAATGGCGGTCTGAAGGCCGGGAGCCGTTGCGGCCGTGTCCTTCAGGCGCTGCCAGGCGGCCTTTTCCTTGTCGCTGCCTGCGGGAAAGAAACGCATGGACAGCGAGTTGACGCAGTGACGGGTATTCTTGGGCGTAAAGCCCTCGCCTTCAAAAACATGCCCCAGATGCGCGCCGCAGTGGGCGCACAGAATTTCCGTGCGCTGTCCGTCGGCATCGGGCAGGCGTTTGACCGCGCCGGGCACGGCATCGTCAAAAGCGGGCCAGCCGCACCCGGAATCGAACTTGTCGCCGGAACGGTACAGAGGCAGACCGCAGCGGCGGCAGACATAGGTTCCGGCGGCGTAGGTGTGAACATATTCCCCGCTGAAGGGGGCTTCCGTAGCCTTGCGCTCGATCACGTCCGCTTCGCGGGCCGTGAGCGGCGGCATGGGGGAGGTCTCTTGCATGGCTCTTGCTCCTTGCGGGCAGAGAAGGGCGGCAGCCAGGACCCCGCAAAAAAGAGTCGTGTATTTCATGGCCGGTAAATAGGCATGAAAGCGGCGCTGGCAAGAGGCGGCTGCGCTGGAAATGAAAAAAGCCTCCGTGTTTCCACGGAGGCTCGTTTTCTTCTGGTGGGCCATCAGGGACTCGAACCCCGAACCAACTGATTAAGAGTCAGCTGCTCTACCAATTGAGCTAATGACCCGCAACGCATCGCGTGAAAAGACTTCTACGCAAATGCCCCTCTCTTGTCAACAGAATCTGCAAAAAATTTTTTGAGGGCATTATTTTTTTCGTTTCCATTCGCTGACCAGAACCCCCGTCACAATACAGGCCGCGCCTATCAGGGCCGGGAGGGGCAGGCGGTCGCCCGTGAGACGGCCGAAAAAACCTCCCCAGACAGGCTCGCTGGCATAGATGAGGGTGGCGCGGGTAGGGGAGACGGAGCGCTGCGCCCAGTTCATGGTCAGCTGTATGACGGCTGTGGCAAGACCCAGCCCGGCCGCGAGCGCCAGTGCCAGATCAAGATGGTCGGCGGGCGCGGGCTCGCCCGTCACGAGCATGAGCAGCAGCGAGAGGACGCCCGCGGTCAGAAGCTGCACGAAGGTGACGCACTGCAACTGAACGCGCCCGGCAAAAAAGCCGATGGCGATGATTTCCCCGGCAAAGACGACGGCGCCGCACAGCGTCGCCGCTTCGCCCCTGCCGAAGCTGCCGCCGGCATTGCCCGGCCCGGCCATGAGCAGCAGGCCGGCAAAGGCGCAGAGCACGCCGATCCAGTTCATGAACGTCGGGGGGCGGCGCAGAAAAAGCCATTGCATGATCGGCACCAGCGGCACATACAGCGCCGTCAGAAAGGCGGAACGGCTGCTGCTGATGGTCTGCAGGCCGTAGGTTTGCAGAAAATAGCCGAGAAAGGCCACAACGCCGATGACGCATCCGGCAAAAACGTCATGCGGCGCGGCCTCCCGCAAGGCTTTGCGAAAGCAGAAGCCCAGAAGCAGGGCGGCCAGAATGAAACGGCAGCCCACAAAGAAGAACGGTCCGCAGATCGTCAGCGCATAATGAATGATGGGAAAAGTGCCGCCCCAGAACATGGTGATGGCGACAAGGGCCAGCTCCTGACGGCGGAACGGCAGATCAGACAAGCGCAGCATATGAAGGACTCCTGTATACAAGGGGGAGTTACCATAGAAAACAAGCGTGCCGGGCGCAAGCATACCCGCCGCGTCCGGTCCCGTGCGGCCCTCTGGCAATGTCCGGGGGTTCTGTTACACTGCGTTCATGAACAGCATTTCCTTTTCTTCGTGTGCCGATATTCTGCGCCATCTTGACGGGCGCGGCTTCTTTCATATGGATTTGTCCCTGCATCGCATGGTTGATGCGTTGCGCGCTCTCGGCCTGTCGCGTCCGCCCTTTCTGGTGGCGCAGGTGCTGGGAACCAACGGCAAGGGCTCCACATCCACCTTTCTTGCCTCCCTTGCCCGGGCGCACGGGCACAAGGTCGGCCTTTACACCTCCCCTCATTTCGTGCTGCCGGACGAACGCATACGCATCAACGGGCGTCCGCTGCCGTGCGCGACCTGGGTTGACGCGGCTAATGAAGTTGTCCGCTGCGGGCCGGAGCTGACCTATTTTGAATTTCTGACCGTGCTGGCCGTGCTGCTCTTTGCGCGGGAAGGCGTTTCTCTGGCCGTCATGGAGGCCGGTCTGGGCGGACGCTACGACGCCACGACAGCCCTTGCGGCCGATGTGCTGGCCTATGTTCCCATAGCCAAGGACCATGCGGCCATTCTGGGGCCGACGCTGCGCCATATTGCGGCGGACAAGGCCGCGGCCATCCGCTCGGCCGCGCCCGTATTCAGCGCGCCCCAGTTCCCCGACGCAGCGGAGGAGCTCCGCGCGGCCGCCGCCCGGCAGGGCGCGCCGCTGTCCTTTGTCGCGCCGCTGGACGATTCCCTGCCGCTGGGCCTTGCGGGCGCGCATCAGCGCGGCAATGCCGGGCTTGCGCTGGCTGTCTGGAAGTTTCTGGCGTCGCGTCTCGGCTCGTCGCCAGACGATGCCGCCGCGCAGGCGCGCGGACTTGCCTCGGCCTTTATTCCGGGACGGCTCCAGCCGGCTGAGGGCGTGCGGCTGCCCGGGGAGGCCGCGCCGCTGCCGCCGTTGTTGCTCGACGGCGCGCACAATGCCCACGGCATGCAGTCGCTGATACGACATCTTCAGGGTCGCGGCCTGACGCCGCGCGCCGTGCTGTATTCCTGTCTGGGGGATAAGGAATGGCAGCCCGCCGCGGCCCTGCTGCATCGGCAGGTCCCGGACGCGCCCTTCCTTGTGCCGGGGCTGCATAACGAGCGCGCCGCCGATGCCGGAGAAGTAGCCGCCTTCCTCAACGCGCATACGCCCGGCGCGGCGCGCGTCACGGACGACGTGCCCTCCGCGTTGCGACTGGCCGCCGCCGTGCCGCCTCCCGCAGGCGCAGCGCCGGATCGGGCTCCCGTTCTGATTTGCGGCTCCTTATATCTTTTGTCCGAGCTGTACGCCTTTTTACCCCGCCTGCTGGAGGCGGACTAGAGCGGACGCTATGCGTAAGTTGTTATTGGGGGGAAGGGAAACCCCTCATCTCTGCTGTCGATGCCCGTAGCTTCCTTCGTCGCAACGGGCACGGCCTGCGGCCGCCATTCGGTCGCTGCCGGCGCGAGAGGCCCAGCCTTTCCAGAGGAAAGGCGTTTCCGTAATCCCTTCCCCCCAAGCCCCCCATCCCATCCCCAG
>DXFI01000149.1 GCA_019114565.1 Candidatus Desulfovibrio intestinigallinarum
ACAAACAACTTACGAACAGTGTTAACAGGCCCTAAAGAAAAAGGCCCGTCTGACTGCTGAACGGGCGGGCCTCCGGGCTATATGGCAAAACAGGGGTGACACGAATTCTACAAGTATTTCAAATAAGTAAATACTTGTTATATGCTTCTGCACTTTTTGGGCAAAGCGCGCTGGGGAAGGGATGGGGGCTTGGGGGAAGGACTACAAGAACGCCTTTCCTTCGGAAAGGCTGGGCCCTTTCGCGCCGGCAGCGACCGAAGGCGGCCGCAGGCCGTGCCCGTTGCGAGGCAGGAAACTACGGGCATCGACAGCAGAGATGAGGGACCCTTCCTCCCAAATAACAGCTAGGCGGCGCTTTGCTGCGCGGCGCGGGCGGCGCGTTCAAGGCCGTGTGCGGCAAAGGTGAAGAGAACGTCCAGAGCGTTGGCAAGGCCCTTGTCGATGGCGGCGGCATCGTCGCCGGAGGGGCGGCCCAGCACCCAGTTGGTCACGTCGCCCTTGTGCTGAGGGCGGCCGATGCCGATGCGCAGGCGGTAGAAATCCGGCGTACCGAGGAGCTGGCTGATGGATTTCAGACCATTGTGCCCGGCGTTGCCGCCGCCGAACTTGAAGCGCAGATGCCCGGCGGGAATATCCAGTTCGTCGTGAGCCACCACAAGCCGGTTCGGCGGGATTTTATGCCAGGCCAGCAGCGGCTGCACGCTCTGGCCGCTCAGATTCATGAAGGTCTGGGGCTTGGCCACCAGCCACGGGCCGCGCAGTTCCGGCAGATCCACGCGCAGCAGCTCGCAGGAGAACTTGCTGCCGTTCATGGTCTGCAGGTGGCCTTCAGCTTCGGCCTTGCGGCAGAGGGCGTCAACCAGAAGAAAGCCGCAGTTGTGGCGGGTGCCGTCGTATTGGGAGCCGGGGTTGCCGAGTCCCGCGAGAACATAGGCGTAATCCATGAAATTTCCTGTTGTGGTTGAAGTTCCGGCAGACAAACGCACCGGGGTACAGAGAGCGTTTCAACTTTGAAAAAAGTGAAACGCGAGGCGGCGGCACAGCGCCGCCCGGCCCGAATTGAGCGGAAAAACTGCGCTTTTTCCGCGAAACGACAGGCCGTATGGTTTAAAATGCAAAGCATTTCAAACTGAAATTGCTCTAGTGTTTACGGCCCTGGCCGGTTGCGCGAACAGAGCCGAGGCGCAGACCGGCCCCGGCGCAGCAGGCTGCCACATGCCGGGCAGCGATACGGGCCATACGCGGCACAAAGACCATGAGATGCCCGCCGCCGGGCAGCCAGAAAAGACTCTTGCGCGGCGCCTGCAGGAGTTCATAGGCATGGCGGATGATATCCGGGGTAAACAGAGCGTCGTTGGCGGCCGCCAGCATATGCACAGGACAGCGGGCCTGTTCCGGCACCTGCGCCGCAAAGAGGCTGCGCAGGAAGACCAGCGGGTAGCTCCAGCGCTGACGGGCGGTGCGCTGCCGAAAGCCGCGGCCTCCGGCCAGAATGCGCGGCAGAGACAGATAGGCCCACAGGGGAACAGGCAGACGCGGCAGACGGCGGGCTGCCGCGTCGATGAAAGACTGGAGGCGCGGACGCTGTGCCTGCCAGCGGGCAAAGCGGGTGAGCAGAATGGCGTCAGACTGCTGGGGATAGCAGCCCGCAATGGGCAGGGCTGCGGCAAGAGCGGAACTCCAGGCCGCATGCGCCAGCGTCAGTATGGCTCCCTGACTATGGCCGCAGGCGGCCAGCCTGCGCACCCCTTGCGAACGGAGCCATGCCTCGGCATCCAGCGCATTTTGCAGGAGCGTGTCAAAGGTAAAGCCTGTGCAGTGCGGCATGACACCGTGCCCGGTAAAATGCAGGGCCGCGGTCCCCAGTCCCTGCCGGTGCAGCGCTTCGAGAAAGATCTCGTATTGCCAGGGGCAGGCCATGGTGCCGGGATAGAAGAGCAGGCAGTCCGCGCCGTCAACAGGACGGTAGTCCAGCACTGCTCGGGCGGAGCCGCTGCCGATGGTGATGCGCATGTGGCGGGAAGAAGGTGCCATGACGCCCCCTTGTTGCAAAAAAGGCCGGCTCCTTGGGGAACCGGCCTGAACAGACTGTAAAGCAGACGCAGCCTTATTCGGCGGCTTCTTCGCCTTCGGCGTCGTCCTTGGACTTGGAAAGGACGCTCACAATGGCGTAGTTCTGATCGTACACAGCCTTGACATTGGCGGGCAGGGGCAGGGTGGCCACCGTCACGCTGTCGTTGATGCCCATTTCGGTCACGTCGATGGTGATCTTCTTGGGCATGTCGAGCGGACGGCTGCTCAGGCGCACCACTTCGCGGTAGGTTTCGAGGATACCGCCGAGCTTCACGCCCTTGGAAACGCCCACGAATTCCAGAGGCACTTCCACGGTGATTTCCTTTTCGAGATCAACGCCGTAGAAGTCGATGTGGGTGTACTGATTCTTGTAGGGGTGACGCTGCACTTCCCACACCAGAGCGGGATAGGTGGTCTTGGTGCCGTTATCGTCGATTTCGAGGTGGAACACCGTGGTGTGGCCCACTTCGGCAAACAGCTTTTCAAAGGGCAGTACGGGAGACTGCACGGAAATATTGTCACCCTTGGCGGTGTAGAACACGCCGGGGATCATATTCTTGGCACGAACGCGACCGGCAGGACCCTTGCCGCATTCCGCACGCTTCTGGACGTTCAAGGTTTTTTCGATGCTGCTCATTGACACAACTCCAAACGGCATCGCCTCGGGCGACGCACGGCTGTTTTTTCGCGCCAGGGAAATACCGGCACACTGACAGGCTTACCAGAAAACGCGTGACGCCGAAAAGGAGAAGAAACGACGCCACGCGAAATGTTGTCTCCTCTGATCCGAAATTGCTGCTGTTTCGGCAGAGGTTGCAGCAGCGGAAGCTCCTTCGCTTCCGCGCGCAGATGAAGAACTAGACGAAAAGAACGCTTACCGACGAACCGGTATGAATATTGTGGATGGTCTTGGCCATCAGGGCCGCCACGGACACCACCTGAATCTTGGGGCAGCGATCCTTCTTGTCCCCCAGCGGAATGGTGTCGGTAACGATGACACGCTTCAGGGATTCGGTGGCGTTGATGCGGTCAATGGCTGGTCCGGACATGACGGGATGCGTGGCGCAGGCGATGATTTCCGTAGCGCCGTACTTCAGCAGCACGTCCGCAGCGGCGCAGAGCGTGCCGGCGGTATCAATAATGTCGTCCACGATAATGGCGGACTTGCCTTCCACATCGCCGATAACGTGCATGGCCTGTGCCTGATTGGGCTTGTCGCGGCGCTTGTCCACGATGGCGAGGGGCGCATTGAGCCGCTTTGCATAGGAGCGGGCGCGTTCCACGCCGCCGGCGTCGGGCGACACGATGACAATATTGTCGTTGGCAATCTGGCGGAGGGGCTCCAGCATGACCGGAGCGGCATAGAGATTGTCCACGGGGCAGTTGAAGAAGCCCTGAATCTGACCGGCATGCAGGTCGATGGTCACGACGCGATCCGCGCCGGAAACGCTGATGAAGTCGGCCACGGTCTTGGCGCTGATGGGCGCGCGGGGGCTGACCTTGCGATCCTGACGGGCATAGCCGTAATAGGGAATAACGGCGGTAATGCGGCCCGCGCTGGCGCGCTTCAATGCGTCGAGCATGAGGCAGAGCTGCACCAGATTGCGGTTGACATTGGGGGAACAGGTGGGCTGCACGACAAAAACGTCGTCGCCGCGCACGTTGTCGCCGATTTCGATACGCAGTTCGCCGTCACTGAAGGTCGTGGCGAGGGTGGGCGTCAGCTGACAGCCGAGATGATCGCAAATAGCCTTGGCCAGGTCGGGATTCGCAGAACCGGTGACAATTTTGAGATCGCTGTACATGTCTCTCTCGCCTTGCGACAAAAGTTATGGCTGGGATGGAAGGGTTCGAACCTTCGTATAACGGAGCCAAAACCCGTTGCCTTACCACTTGGCGACATCCCAGCGAGAAGGAAGAGACAGCACAAAGACACGCTTCCACAGACGCCGCAAGTCCGCGACGCAGGCCGACAGCTTTTCTTCCGGGCAAGTTGGTTCAAAAAGTCCGAAAACAGAGGAACCGCTCCCGCTCATGGCGGCATGAGCGCCTACGGCTTCCAGTTGTCGTCTGATCATTCCCACCTGCGGGAAGGCGTCGGAAACCACGTCTTCCAGGCTGTTGAACAGCGAGGGGAAGGATTCGGCATGCTTGTGCTTTTTGTCTCTGTCGATGAGGTGACTTGTATAGTCTTCATCCTCTGGAGTTGTCAAGACTTTTTTCTGATTTTTTATGGCGTCCTGCCGGGCGTCGTAGCGCGCATAGGCCCACGGTGTGGAAACGGAAACATCCGGGCAGACGAGCACAAGCCGCAGACCGCCAAGATCAGGGGCGCAGGGGGTGATGATTTCGCCGATGCCCTGCACCCGGCAGGGGGTATTGTAGAGAAAGAAGGGCACGTCCGCCCCCACTTTCAGGGCTGCGGCAAGCAGTTCTTCCCGCGACAGGGGAACGGCCGCGTGCGCATTGAGCCAGCGGAGCAGTTCGGCGGCATTGGCGCTGCCGCCGCCCAGCCCCGCGCCCGAGGGCACGCGCTTTGTCAGCAGAATGTCCAGACCGTGACGGGGGCGGCCGCCGAGGGAACAAAAGGCCGCATAGGCGCGCGTCAGCGTATTGCGCTCCGGATCAATGTCGCCGCGCGAGCAGCGGACACGGCAGCCGTCGCTGTCCAGCGGGGTCAGGGCAAGCGTGTCCGCCGGGAACGGCAGGGGCACAAAAAGGGAGTCCAGTTCGTGATAGCCGTCGGCGCGTCGTCCCGTGATGGTCAGGCCGAGATTGATCTTGCATCCGGAGCTCAGCAGCATCACAGCGTTTCCACGATAATGTTGCTGTTGGTGAAGACGCAGATTTCCGAAGCAATTTCCATGGCGGCGCGCACCGTGGCTTCCGCGTCAAGGTCAGAATGCCGTTGCAGCGCCCGGGCCGCCGACAGGGCGTAGGGGCCGCCGCTGCCGATGGCGGCGACATTGTCGTCGGGTTCGATGACATCGCCGGTACCGGAAAGCACCAGCAGGGAGTCCTTGTCGGCCAGCAGGAGCATGGCTTCCAGACGGCGGAGGTATTTGTCCTTGCGCCAGTCCTTGGCCATTTCCACAGCGGCGCGCTGCACATTGCCCCGGTGTTCCTTCAGTTTGGCTTCAAAGAGCTCAAAGAGGGTGAAGGCGTCCGCCGTGGAACCGGCAAAGCCTGCCAGCACCTTGCCGTCATGCAGACGGCGCACCTTGCGCGCCGTGTGCTTCATGACCATGCTCTGCCCCAGCGTAACCTGTCCGTCCCCGGCCATGGCGACCTTGCCGTCCTTTTTGACGGCAAGAATGGTAGTTGCGTGCATTTCCATCATATTATTTATCCCAGATTTCCTTGCGTTCCTTGTAGATGCTTTCAAGACGGGCCAGCGCCTTCTTTTCCGCGGGCGTGGCGGCGCGTTCCTTTGCCTGCTGGAAATAGCGTTCCGCCTGCTTTTTTCGATGACCGTAAATGGCGCTGTAGGTCAGATGCCTGTAGGCATCCGCCGTGCGTCCGGCATTGCCGAGAGAGCGGGCGTAGGCTTCGTGCACTTCGGCATCCTCCGGCAGATGACGGAGGACATCGCCGTAATAGGGTGCGGCCTGCGACGCCCGGCCCGATTCGTCCAGCAGCCGGGCAAGGAAAAAGAGCGCCATATAATCGTGGGGGTCGCGCCGTATGGCATCGCGCAGCAGTTTTTCCGCCTTGCTGATATCGCCCTTGCGGTAGTGGAAGGCCCCCGCTTCGCGCAGGACAAGGGCATCCCCCGGCGCTGCCGCCACGGCGGCATCAAAGACGCGCGAGGCCTCGGGCACATTGTTGCGACGGGCAAGAACAATGGCGCGGCCCATGAGCGCAAGGCCGTCCCTGCCGGAAAAACGCTGCATGGCGGCCTGTTCGTCGCCATAGCGCGCCCAGAGCAGGGTCTGCACCCGCCGAAAGCGCGTGTTGTCCACTTTGCGCCCCTGCACGGAAGCGGCCATGTGAGTGATGCGGGCCTGCAATCCGTTGATGCGGTCACCCAGATCCGGGTGCGTCGAAAGATAGGTCGGCACATTGATGCCGCTCATCCAGCTTTTCTGCCGCAGCACCTTGAAGCCGCCGACCATGCCGGAAGGCGGATAGCCCGCAGCCACAAGATATTGCAGACCGATGTGGTCCGCTTCCGTTTCGTCGGCGCGGCTGTAGTTGAGCATGGTGGCCTGTCCGGCTCCCAGCGCTCCCGCCGCTGCCGCGCCGCCGCCCGGCCCGCCTATGACGATGCCCGCCACGGCCAGCAGCAGCGAGCCCACGCTCACGAACTGCGCGCGCTCCATGCGTGACGCCACATGGCGCTGGGTGACATGCGCCAGTTCGTGGGCCATGACGCCCGCCAGCTCGCTTTCGCTGTTCAGGTTCATGATCAGGCCGGAAAAGACGTAAACGTAGCCGCCGGGTACGGCAAAGGCATTGAGCGCGTTATACAGAATCGTGCCCGAAGTGAAGGTGAAGGGCTGCGGCGGAATGGCCTTGACCAGACGCTTCACAATGCCGTCCACATACTGGCTGACTTCGGGGTCCTCAATGACGGGCATGTGCGAGCGCACCATCACGTCAAACTTGCGGCCCATTTCCTTTTCGTCCTTCAGCGTGACGCCGCCGAAAAAGAAAGCCTGGGCAGGCAGGGGCAGCAGCGCGTTGCCGCCGAAGGTCAGCAGTGTGGTCAGCGCGACGCCGCGCAGCGCTTTTTTCCAATACGAACGGGGCATGGATATTTTGTTCCTTGGCATTCGCGATTCGGGGAATTTGTCGAGTGCCCGGGCGGCGCGCCCCGCATCGCAGAAAAATTCCAGAGCATTTTCAGTTTGAAATGCTTCGCATTTCAAACCATACGGCCTGTCGTTTCGCGGAAAAAGCGCGGTTTTTCCGCTCACTCTGGGCCGGGCGGCGCTGTGCTGCCGCCTCGCGTTTCTCCTTTTTCAAAGTTGAAACGCTCTATGCGCGGGGGAGGGAACCCCTTTTTGCCGGAGCAAAAGGGGTTCCCTCCCCCGCAAAACACTCCTAGATCAGGTCCCAGACTTGACCTTCCGGCGTGTCCCGCACGGCGACGCCAAGGGTCGCCAGTTCGTCCCGGAGCTGATCCGAGGCGGCGAAGTCCCTGGCTGCGCGGGCGTCGAGGCGGCGTTGCAGCAGGGCTTCCACAGCGGGAATGTCCAGCTGCGCGCGGCGGGCGCGGCGGTCGCGCTGGGCAATGAGGAAGGTCTGCGGGTCCTGCCCGAACATGCCGAGGCGGGCTGTCCAGTCCGCGGCGCGGCGCAGCAGGTCTTCCAGAATCTCGCGGGACCCTTCGGCGGCGCGCAGGGCCTTGTCTTCCAGAAGGCGGTTGGCTATGCGCACCTGCGAGAAGATATGGCCGAGAGCCTGGGCCGTATTGAGATCGTCGTCAAGGGCGGCATGGAAGGCGGGGCCCAGTTCCTGCCATTCCTTTACGATGTCCTGCGGCAGGGGCGTCTTTTTCCACGAGGCGCGCTCAAGCCCCTTGCGGGCCTCGCGCAGGCATTCATAGACGCGGTTCAGGGCCTTTTCCGACTCATCCATGATTTCCGGTGTGAAATCAATAGGGCTGCGGTACTGCTTGCCCAGCAGGAAGAAACGCAGGGTTTCCGGCAGGTAGCTTTCCAGAATGTCGCGTATGGTCTTGAAGTTGCCCAGCGACTTGGACATCTTTTCCGAATTGACCTGCACAAAGCCGTTATGCACCCAGAGACGGGCCAGCTCGCAGCCGCAGGAAGCTTCCGTCTGGGCAATTTCGTTTTCATGATGCGGGAAGACGAGGTCCTGCCCCCCGCCGTGAATATCCAGCGGCAGGTAGGGCTTGCTCATGGCCGAGCATTCGATGTGCCAGCCGGGACGCCCCTTGCCCCAGGGGCTTTCCCACCAGGGTTCGCCGGGCTTGGCGGCCTTCCAGAGAGCAAAGTCCAGCGGATCTTCCTTTTCCTCTCCCGGAGCCACGCGCGCGCCGGCCATGAGCTCGTCGAGGCTGCGGCCCGAGAGCTTGCCGTAGGGCGGATAGCTGCGCACGCGGAAATAGACGTCGCCCGAAGGGGTGGCATAGGCCTTGCCTTCGTTGATGAGCGTCGTGCAGATATCCTGCATTTCGCGGATGTATTCGGTGGCGCGGGGCTCCTTGTCGGCACGGATGACGCCGAGGGCGTCCATATCTTCATGGAAGGCGGCAATATAGGTTTCGGCCACGTCCTTCCAGTCCCGCCCTTCCTGATTGGCGCGGCGGATAATCTTGTCGTCCACGTCGGTAAAGTTGCGGACGAAGGTCACCTCCAGCCCGGAGGCGCGCAGATGCCGCACCAGCACGTCAAAGACCAGCGCCGAGCGGGCATGGCCGATATGGCAGTAGTCGTAGGCCGTGATGCCGCAGACGTACATGTTGACATGACCGGGGCGAACCGGCGTAAGCACTTCTTTCTTGCGAGTCAGGGTATTGTAAAGCTGCATGGCGTCGTCGTTTTTGGAATGGGTTCAGGCGTTGGGAGAAAGCATGTCCAGACGGCGCTGATGGCGGCCGCCTTCAAATTCCGTGTCGAGAAATGCGTCCACGATGGCCTGAGCGAGAATATCGCCGGTCATGCGCGCGCCCAGACAAAGCACATTGGCATTGTTGTGCTGCCGCGTCAGACGGGCGTGCAGTTCCGTGGTGCAGAGGGCGGCGCGGATGCCCGCATGCCGGTTGGCGGACATGGACATGCCGATGCCCGTGCCGCAGATCAGGATGCCGCGACCATTTTCCTGTTCCACGGCATTGCACAGGGCATGCGCGAATACCGGATAATCGCAGCTGTCTTCGCTGCTGGTACCGTGATCAATAATGTCGTATCCCTGCTGGGCAAGACGCCGGCTGATGGCGGCCTTGAGCGCCACACCGGCATGATCCGAAGCTATGTGCAGACGTTTGTTCATGGGTAACCTGGGAGTTTGAGGGTGTACGCCTGAAGGGGCGTCCGGGGGAATCCGTTCTGTCGTGTGCTGTTTCTGCTGAAACAGAGGGAGGAACGTCCCATTTCGGAACGTGGAGCTTTACCGGAGCGGGACGGCGGATGTCATCAGTCGTCGATGCGACGGAATTTTTCCAGCGGCAGGATGCGGGTATCCGCAGGCAGATCCAGACGCATGGCATCAGCGGAGAAGGGAGCGGCGGGCGTTTCTCGATCCTTGATCAGGACAATGGCCCGCTTGCCGTTGTCATGGGAGAGCTTCAGGCGGCGCGGCAGCGCCGCGTCGTCATAGTCGATATCCATGATCCAGCCGTGTTCCCGTCCTTCCTTTTCCTGCCAGCGCACGGGGCGGCCCTGGGCATCCAGACAGAGCAGCCCGCCGGGGCGGCCTTCCAGAAGATAGGCAAGGCTGCCTTCCGCATCCGCCGGGCCGGGCCGGGCATTCCGGTACTCCGTACCGAAAACCTGCGCGTACTGCCCGCGCAGCAGAGCCGAGAGCTGCGAGAGGCCGAAGGGCACGGGCACGCCGATTTTGAGCAGCGGTTTGTTGCTGCCTTCATGCACGTAGGCCACATGATCACGCGGCGCATAGAGCAGGAAGGCGTCGCCCTTGTCGGCAACGCTGGCCACAAGCGCCCCCACGCCAGCCATGACGTCAAGCCGCAGGTCGGCGTTGCCGTTGCCCCAGAGCAGGGCCGTGACGCGCCGCGTGTTGCCTTCTTCGCCGAAACGCAGGCTCATGCCGATTCGATAGGGCGTACTGGCAGGCTGTGCGACAGAGGCATACTGCCGCCAGCGGCCGTCATCGGTCGCGGCAGGGGAGAGGCTGTCGGCTGTCTGGCGGGCGCAGGCGCCCAGAAAAAGCATACCGAAGGCCGCAACTGCCAGCAGGAAGGGTTTTTTCATAGCTGGGAAAGCTTCTTCTTGATGGCCGCCGTATTGGCGGGCTTGCCCGTGAGGGCGTTATTGTAGGCCTTGCGGGCTTCGTCCTTAAGACCGGCTTTGGCGGCGATGTCGCCGTAGTGTTCCCAGATGGCGGGGTCTATGCTGTCTCCGCCGGAAACGGCGCGGCGGATCTGCTTCAGGGCTTCGTCGATGTCGCCCTTCTTGAAATAGGCCCAGGCCAGCGAATCCATAATATAGGCCTGTCCGGGATCGAGTTCGTCCGCCCGGTGCAGCAGCTCCAGGGCCCGATCCAGGTCGCGCCCCTGTTCCGCCAGCGTGTAGCCCACATAGTTGAGCGCCGCATGGCTTCTGGGATGGTCAAGGATGATCTGCTCCATGACGGCAAGGGCTTCTTTCTTTTTCCCCTGCTCGTCCAGAAGGGAACCGTAGATGAAGGCGATATCCTCGTCGGCGGGCCAGCGTTTTACGGCCTGTTCCGCAGCCTTCCAGGCTTCGTCCTTCCTGTCGCGGGAGTAGAGCATGCGGATTTCCATCAGGCCGAAGATCGGCTTGTCGGGATAGGCGGTAATGCCCTGCCGGAGAAAGCCGATGGCCTGATCCCACTGATTGTCCTGCGCGTACAGCTGGGCGCGCAGCAGCAGGGCGCGATCCCCTTCTTCCGCAGGGACCTTGTCCAGCCACTGACAGGCCTGCGCCAGATTGCGGCGCTGCTCAAAGCTGAGATCCGCCAGCAGCAGATAGACATCGGTCGTGGCCTTGCCCGAGGCGGCCACCTGCTTGAGCAGCCCCTCGGCCTGAAGGTAATGCCGCTCTTCCATGAACAGCCCGGCCGCCGTAATGCGGAAGGCATCGTTGTCCGGCCCGTACTTCATGTAGCTCAGGGCCTTTTCCGGCTGCTTCATGCGCAGGGAAAGACTGATGAGCCGGAGCACAATCTTGTCCGGGGAGACATTGCGGTTCAGCAGCTGCTCGTAGAGGGCGCGGGCCTTCTCGTATTCGGAGCGGCGCTCATAGAGGTAGGCCAGCTCCAGCTTGGCTTCGGTGAAGGCGGGTTTTTCCCTGATGGCGGCCTTGAGGCGTTCGATGGCTTCGTCATTGCGCTTCATGCCGATCAGCGCGCGGGCATGGTAATATTCCACCATGGGCGTGCGCTCCTTGCCCTTGATGGCAAGGAGCAGCTGTTCCGCTTCCTCGAAGCGGCTGCACTTGACGAGCAGCAGGGCCAGCTCCAGACGCGCGTCCATGGCGTCCGGGTGGCGCTGCAGATAGTCGCGCATGAGCTGAAGGGCCTTTTCGTTAAGGCCGTTGGCCGCCAGAGCCTCGGCATAGATGAGATTCAGCGAGACATTGTCGCCGCAGGCCGTCACGGCTTCCTGGGTAAAGGGCAGCACGGCGGGCGTGCCGCGCGTCATGAGCCAGACCGCGCCTTCCAGCCAGACCTGGGGCGGAGCGCCGATTTCGCGCAGCAGGGGGGCGGCGCGCAGCAGACCTGCCTCGTCCTCCCCGGCAAGGGCGCGGGAATAGACAAGATAGGCATAGGCCCTCTTTGCTCCGGGGGAAAGTTCCGTTTCCGTTTCACGAATTTCGATGCCGTACAGGGGGCTGTCCTTGCCGGTCTGGGCAAAGGAGCAGCCGCCGAAGGTCAGCAGGGAAAACGAGAGGGCGCCGCCCAGCGTGAGCGCGCCGCAGAAGAGAAAGTTGTTCCGTTTCATCCTACTATCGGATCCATGAGTCCGAGAAATCTTTGATGTGTACGGCCATATGCTGCCGTATTTTTTCCAGGAGACGGGTCTCCAGCTGGCGGACACGTTCGCGGGTGATGTTATACCGTTCGCCAATCTCGCGCAAGGTAATGGGATCGTCCGTCAGCAGGCGGTTTTCGAGGATATAAAGCTCCTTGTCCGACAGCTTCGGCAGCAGCGTCTTGAGCTTGTCGCGCAGCAGGTCGGCTATTTCGTCGGTGGCAAGGCTGTCCTCGATGCCCGGACCCAGAGCGGGCAGGAAATCCATGCGGGTCGCCCCGGCCGGATCGTCCCCCACCTGCGCGTTGAGCGACAGGTCGTTGGAGGAAAGGCGCTGCTCCATTTCCGTCACCTGATCCTCGCTCACGCCGAGACGCTCGGAGAGCAGGGAACTGTCGGGATCGTAGCCCTGTGCAATGAGCTTCTGCCGCTCGCGGTTCAGGTTGTAGAACAGCTTGCGCTGGGCCTGGGTGGTTCCGATTTTCACCATGCGCCAGTTGTCCATGATGAATTTCAGAATGTAGGCCTTGATCCAGAAGGAGGCGTAGTAGGAAAACTTGATGCCCTTGTCGGGATCGAACTTGTTGACAGCCCGCATGAGGCCCACGTTGCCTTCCTGCACCAGATCCAGCACGTTCTGCATCCAGCGGCGCTGAAAATCCATGGCAATGCGGACCACAAGGCGCAAATGGGACGATACCAGCCGGAAGGCGGCATCCGGGTCGTTGTGATCCCGTACCCGCACGGCAAGTTCATGTTCTTCTTCAGGTTTGAGCAGGGGGAAGCGGCTGATTTCGCGCAGATAGAGATGGAGGCTGTCGCGGCCTCCCGAAGGAGAGGGAAGCGTTGTTCCCGCCGGAGCCGGCAGGGTCTGTCCGTCCTCGACGTCCAGCACCTCGCCGCCATCGGTCATGTCGTCGTCCAGAGGATCGAGAATATCGTCGTCCTCTTCCGGTTCCGGCGAAACTATTTCCACATCGGGCGTGTCGGCTTCCAGGGGCGTCACGCGGGCGGATGACTCCGCTGAGTCTTTCTTTTTCATTGTATCCTTGGGGGATGCGCGCATCACGGCGTCTTCCGCATGCGGCGGGAAACCGGCTGCGCAGGCTTTCTGAAAAGATGGATCGCGCTTATGCTATAGTTTTGATTTGTCCTTTTCAATGTTTTTCAGTAGTACAGGGCGAACGGGGCCCGGAAGACATTCGGCCGTCAGACGCATGCCCCGGATTTTTTCTTCATTGCGGGAGTATCTTTCATGCAAAAATCTCCGTTTCTTCTTGCGCTTGAACAGCGCCGTCCTCTGCTGCTGGACGGCGCCATGGGTACCATGTTGCAGGCTTCCGGTCTGCCGGCGGGCGTCAGCCCCGAAGAATTTTGCATGGAGCGTCCCGACATTCTGCGCGGTATTCACGGCGCCTATCTTGAGGCAGGGGCGGATATCATCACTTCCTGCACCTTTGGCGGCAACCGTTTCAAGCTGTCGCCCGCTCTTGATGTTTTCGACTTCAACAAGCGGATGGTGGAAACAGCCCGTGAAGCCGTGCGGCTTTCGGGCCGTCCGGCCTTTGTGGCCGGCAACGTGGGCCCCTGCGGTCACTTTGTCAAGCCGCTGGGCGACGTCGAGCCCGAGGACATGATCGCCGCCTTTGAGGAGCAGATCAGGGGGCTGGTGGCCGGCGGGGCGGATCTGCTGCTGGTGGAAACGCAGTTTGATCTGGCGGAAGCCCGCGCGGCGGTTGTTGCGGCCCGTCGTCAGTGCCGTCTGCCCATCATTGTTTCCATGACTTTTGAGCAGGGGGTGAGCCTGACCGGTTCCTCGCCTGAAATTTTTGCCGAAACCATGCAGAACCTCGGGGTTGACGTGGTCGGCACCAATTGCAGCCTGGGCCCGGATCAGATGGTTCCCGTCGTGCGGGAAATTCTGGACGTATGCAGCGCCGCCGTCATGGTGGAGCCCAACGCCGGACTGCCGGAACTGCGCGGCAACGAAACCGTCTTTCCTCTGGGGCCGGAGGCCTTTGCCGAAAAGACGGCGGCCTTTGCCGTCATGGGGGCGTCCATCCTCGGCGGGTGCTGCGGCACGACACCCGCGCATATAACGGCCCTGCGCAAGGCTGTGGATGCCCTGGAACTGCCGCCGCGTTCCCTGCCTGCCGCGCACGGCATCTGTCTGACCAGCCGTTCGCGTCTTGTGCGCATCAGCGCGGACGCGCCCTTCGTCATCATCGGCGAGCGCATCAACCCCACCGGCAAGAAACTGCTCACGCAGGAACTGCAGGCCGGGCAGTGTGACGAGGCCCTGCGTCTGGCGGATCAGCAGGTGGCGGCCGGGGCGCGCGTGCTGGATGTGAACGTGGGCGCGTCGCTGGTGGATGAAACCCGCATGCTGCCCGAGCTGACGCAGCATCTCGTGGCGCGCCTTCAGGAACCGCTGTCGCTGGATTCCTCCAATGCCGCGGCCATTGCGGCGGCGCTGCCCTACGCGCCGGGCTCCTGTCTGGTCAACTCCATCAGCGGCGAAGGTGACCGCATGGACGTGCTGGGGCCCCTGTGCCGCGACTTTGGCGCGCCCTTCATTCTTCTGCCCCTGCAGGGGGCCAAACTGCCCGTCCGGGCAGGAGAGCGGATCGCCATTGTGGAAGGTCTGCTGGAAAAGGCCGAAGCTCTCGGCATTCCGCGGCGTCTCATGATGGTGGATATTCTGGCGCTTGCGGTGTCTTCCAAGGCTGAAGGGGCACTGCAATGTCTTGAGTTTCTGCGCTGGTGCACGGCGCAGGGCCTGCCCGCCACCCTGGGCCTTTCCAATCTTTCCTTTGGCCTGCCCGCGCGGGACCTGCTCAATGCAACCTTTCTTGCCATGGGAGCCGGGGCCGGTCTGGCTTCGTGCATTGCCAATCCTTCGGCGCAGCGTCTGCACGAGGCTTTTGACGCCCTCAATGTGCTGCGCAACCATGATCCCCATGCGGAAAATTTCATTGCCGGTTATGCCGACTGGAGCGCCGGTTCCGGCGGCAGCGGCGGGAAGGCCGTACGGGCCGCGGCGTCGGCAACGCTTGGCGAAGCCGTGCTCAACGGCGACAAGGAAAATGTGCTGCCCCTGCTGGAAGCCGAGATCGACAAGGGGGCCGAGCCTTTCGCCCTTGTTAATGATGTGCTGATTCCCGCCATTACGGAAGTGGGAGCCCGCTACGAGCGCCGCGAATATTTCCTGCCGCAGCTGATCCGCGCCGCGGAAACCATGCAGACGGCCTTTGGCCGCCTCAAGCCTCTGCTGGAGGCCGCCCGGGGCAGCGAGCGCCGTCCGGTGATCGTCATGGCGACCGTCGAGGGCGATATTCACGATATCGGCAAGAATATTGTGGCGCTGCTGCTGGGCAATCACGGTTTTGACGTGGTGGACGCGGGCAAGGACGTGCCTGCGGCGGATATCGTACGCTGCGCGGAAGAGCACGGCGCGCGCATCATCGGTCTGTCGGCCCTCATGACGACAACTATGGTCCGCATGGAAGACACCATTGCCCTTATCCGCGAGCGCGGACTGGATATGAAGGTCATGGTCGGCGGCGCTGCCGTGACGCAGGCCTTTGCCGATTCCATCGGCGCAGATGCCTATTGCGAAGATGCCGTGGCGGCCGTGAGGGCTGCCAAGTCCTTTCTGGACTGATCTGCCCTGACGCCCGCCGCAGGCGGGAGCTCCTTCCGGACCTCGGCGGCGCGGGCGACAATCCTCTATCCCCGCGGGCGCATGCCTCCGGGGGCGCGAATGCAAGGTGAACTTATGAAGAAACTGTGTGCCTGGCTGTTGCTGTTTCTGCTGGCGATGCCCTGCGCGGCACGGGCGGCGGAGACATTCTCCACGCTCAACCTTGCCGGTCTCAGCGATTTTGTAGCCGCCAACAAGGGCAAGGTCGTGGTCGTCAACTTTTTTGCGACCTGGTGCCCCCCGTGCCGTATGGAAATTCCCGATCTTGTGGCCGTGCGCAAGGAAGCCGCCGCAAAGGATGCCGTCATTATCGGCTTGTCGGTGGACGAGGACCCCTCGCAGCTGCCGCCCTTTCTCAAGAAACTGAAAGTGGATTATCCCGTGTTTCTTGCGGGAGAAGACCTGATTCAGGCCTTTAATATTTCCAGCATTCCGCATAATGTGTTTTACGGCCCCACCGGCAAGGTCATGCTGGCGGGCAGTGGCCTCATAGACAAGAGGACCCTTCTGGAAATTTTTGGAACATTGACGGGCAAAAAGTAATGAAACAAGCTTTCAGCGTGCGCCGCGCGCACATGGATGATGTCAAGGGCATTCACAGCCTGCTGTTGCAGACCGCGCAAAAGGGGCTTCTGCTGCCGCGCGCGCTTATCTATTTGTACAGCCATATCCGCAACTTCTGGGTTGTGGATGCCGAGGACGGCGGTATCGCCGCCTGCTGTGCGCTGGCGCCTGTCTGGCAGGATCTGGCCGAAGTCTGCTCTCTGGTCGTCCGGGAAGATTTGCGCGGGAAGGGCCTCGGCCGCCTCGTGGTGGAAGCCTGCGTGGCAGACTGCCGCGAACTGCGCATCGAAAAGGTCTTTGCCCTGACGTATCAGGAAAAGTTCTTTACGCACATCGGTTTTGAAATTGTGGACAAGAGCGTTCTGCCCCAGAAGATCTGGGCCGACTGCGTGCACTGCCCCAAGTACCCCGACTGCGACGAAACCGCCGTGTTCCTGACGGTGGGAGGAGACAAGGCGCATGCCTAGCTTGCGGACGGTCTTCACGGAGGAGCAGATCCGCGAACGCATCGCCGAAATGGCGCGGGAGATCGACGCCGTTTATGGGGAGGAGCCGCTGGTCGTCGTCTGCGTCCTGAAAGGGGCGGTTCACTTCTTCAGCGATTTGAGCCGCCGGCTGCGTAATCCGGCGGTGGAGCTGGATTTCGTCCGCCTGTCGAGTTACGGCAATGCCACGACCAGCTCCCGCCATGTGACGTTCAGCAAGGACGTGGACTGTGACGTGCGTGGCAAGCATGTGCTCATTGTGGAAGATGTGGTGGACAGCGGCCACTCCATGCGCTTTCTCATGACCCAGTTTCAGGCACGCGAGGCGGCAAGTCTGCGTATCGCAGCCCTGATCGACAAGAAGGAACGCCGGGAAGTCGATGTGCATGTGGATTTTGTGGGCTTCAACCTTGAGCGCGGGTATATTGTCGGTTACGGCATGGACTGCGCTGAAAAATATCGTGCCTTGCCCGCCGTGTACGAATTATTGTCCTGACGGCGGAGCCGGTTTTTTCTCTGGAGGGAGGGCAAGCCCTTGCCGCGCGAAGACCGTTTTACGGCATCGCGTCTGTCAATGGGATTCCCTCCCTCTCCTTTTGGAGCAAGTTCAGTTTACGGCCTGTCGTTTCGCGGAAAAAGCGCGGTTTTTCCGCTCGCTTCGGGCCGGGCGGCGCTGTGCCGCCGCCTCGCGCTTTACCTTTTTCAAAGCGAAAACGCTCTGGCAGGTGCGGAAAATCCGAAAAAGCCGCCTGCTCGCCCGGGAGACGTTCTTTTTCTGCGTGTTGGCGTACTTGAGAAAAAATTTTTTCCCGCATAGACTGGTACGGGCAGCCTCGCGGACCGACGGCGCTTTGCCGCGTCCCCGGAGCGCCTTTCTGGAGATACGTTATGGAAGTGAAATGCCCACACTGCGATAGTCGTTTCAATCTGCCGGACAGCGTTGTCAAACCCGGCGCCAAGCTGCGTTGCAGCGTTTGCCAGTCTGTATTTACGCTGCCGTCGCCGTCTGCGGCAGCGGCTCCTTCCGCGCCGCGCCGACCGGAGCCGACCATGGCTTCTGCGCCCTTTTCGCTGGACGAAGAGGAACAGCCCCGCAAGCGTAATCTTTTGCCGCTTCTGCTGATTCTGCTGGTGCTTCTGCTGGCTTCGGGAGGCGCTGCCGGATGGTGGTTCTTCCTGCGCGACACGGGCGAAAGCCCCGCTCCCGCCATACCGGTGGCAAAGAATGATCCGGCTCCCGCTGCGCCTGCGGCAGCGCCCAAACCGCAGGTGGAGGACAAGCTGCGGATGCTGAGCATGCGCAAGGTCCATCAGTATTATGTGGACAATGAAACCGTGGGCAAGGTCTTTGTCATCGACGGGGTCGTCGTCAACGGTTTTGATACTCCCAAGGCGCTGATTGCCGTGGAAGCGGCCATTTACGACAAGAACAAGAAGCCTCTCGCGGTCAAGCGCCAGCTGGCAGGCACGCAGCTCAGTCTGTTCCAGCTTCAGGTCGTGCGGGAAAAGGACATGGAAGCCTTCCTGACCAACAAGGTCGATATCGTGACGGCCAACACCAATGTCCAGCCCGGAGCGGAAGTCCCCTTCATGATTCTTTTCTATCCGCCCTCCAAGGAGCAGAGCCAGGCCTTTGCCGATACCATCAAGGAATTCGGCCTCCGTATCGTGGATGTGCAGGATGCCTCCGCTGTGACGGGATTCTAGTTCTGTTATTTTTTTGAGGGGGAAGGAACCCCTTT
>DXFI01000150.1 GCA_019114565.1 Candidatus Desulfovibrio intestinigallinarum
CAGAGATAAGGGGGTTTCCTTCCCCCCAGAAGAACGATTTAGCCTTTAACACGCCCTAGAGCTTTTTCAGACAGCGAAACAAGCCGGACGCACAGCCGCTTCCCCCGCGGCAACCGTCCCCCGGTATGTGTGCGCCCCGGCCTGTACGCAAGTCCTTCCAACAGCAAACGTCCGCTCCCCCGGCGGGCGTTTGCTGTTTTTTGCGCCCGCGTGACCGCGGCAGCGCAAGGCCCCGTCATGGCGCGCCGTTCGGGCATTTCACGCCTCGGAGGCTTGCCAACGGAAGAGTCACAAGCTATGCTGATAGAATCAGCTTGTCGCCGACGCCGCGCGCCCGTGGGGGCCTGCGGACAGGCGACGAATATTTTTCCGAGGTTCAGTCATGACATGCAGGATCATCCGTTTTCCCGCCTTGCGCGGCCCTCTGCCGGGCGTCAGGAATCAGCTGTCCGCGCCGTGGGCCATGCGCCTCTGGCCGGGGCTGCCCGCCTCCTTCAGCGAGCAGATGGCGCCCGCAGCGGCGCGCGGCGTCCTGCCGGTGGAAACTCCCGCCCCCTGCGGCCCGTGGTGGCAGCCGCAAGGCTATCCCTGGACGGAAGAACAGGCAGCCGCCTGTCTTGACGAGCTGCGCCGAATGGCTGATGCGGCGCTGGCAGGCTGCCCGGTGGAGAGCCTGAGCGTGGGACAGGCCCGAAACGCCCGCCTGCATGACGAGGCGCAGTTGCGCGACGCCTTTGCCCGCGGCGGCGAAGATGCAGCCCGGGCAGCCGCGGAAGCCGCCGAACAGGCGCGCGAAGCACAGCAGTCGCAGCGTCTGCTGCTCTGGTGCTGGCTTCAGGAAGAGCGCGTGGCGGAGCTGGCCGCCCTGAGCGCCGCCTGCGCCGGTGCTGACGGCGCCCTCGACACGGCCCTCGGTCTGGATGGCGACGATGATTTAAGCGCCCTGCCGCCGGAAATGCGCGCCCCGCTGGCTGTGGATGCGGGCCTGCTGCCCGACTGGCGGCGCGTCCTGCACGCGGCTCTGCCCTTCCTGCCCGAAGACGCGGCCCTGCTGGCCGAAGGCGTCATGGCCGACGACCTGCTCGACGCCCTTGGCGATGCCGTCACGCCCCTGACGGACGCGACTACGGAAAACGCACAGGTCCTGCGCGAAGCCGCGGGCAGCGATGCCGCGCGGCTGGGGCTGCTGCATCAGCCCATCTGGCGTCTGCTGGGCCGTCCGCGCGCCCTGCAATGCTGCCCGCAATGGTCCCGCGAAGCGGACGTGCTTCTGCTCCTGCCGGAGCCGCATCATGGCTAACTCCGCGCCCCTGTTTCCCGACGGACTGCGCGGCGTGGTCTTCGACTGCGACGGCGTGATCATCAATTCCCGGGATGCCAACAACGAATTCTACAATCGTGTGCTGGCATACTTCGGACTGCCGCCCATGACGCGGGAACAGGAAGACTATGTCTTCATGGCGACCGGAATGCAGTCGCTCCGCCATATCCTGCCGGAACATCTGCATGGACAAATTGAATATGTCATCCGTAATGTCGTCGTTTACGATCGGGATATTGTTCCGCTGCTGCGTCTGCAACCGGGGCTGAAAGACTTTCTTGACGTTCTTAAGGACAAGGGGCTGCGGCTGGCCGTGCAGACCAACAGAACGCGCGCCGGCATGCAAAGGGTTCTGGACATTTTTGATTTGCACTCCTATTTTTATCCAGTAATCACCGCAACAGACGCCGCCCCCAAACCTTCGCCGGAAGGCGCGCGCCACATTCTCGACATGTGGCATGTCGGGCCGCGGCAGGCGCTCTTCGTGGGCGACAGCCGCCACGATCAGGACGCCGCCGGCGCTGCGGGCATGGTCTTTGCGGCCTTCAACGGCGGCGCCCTCCAGGGGGACATCACTGCCGCCGATTATCCCGCGCTGGCCGACGCCCTGCGCGAAACGCTGGAGAATCTATGATAGTCCTTTCCAACGCCCTGCAGGCAGTGGCCGTCGTCATCAGCGGCCTGCTCTCCCTTTATTTCTGGATAGTCATCATCGCAACCGTGCTGACGTGGGTGCGGCCCGATCCCTATAATCCCATTGTCCGTGTGCTGCGTCAGCTGACGGAGCCGGTCTTTTACCGCGTCCGCAAATGGCTGCCCTTCACCTATACCAGCGGGCTGGACTTCTCGCCCGTGGTGGTGCTGCTCGCCATCGAGCTTTTCAATCGCATCGTAATCAAGTCCATTCTGGAGTATTCCTCCACCATGCGCATCGTTTCCTTCTAGAACATTTTCTGTTTGAAACGCTGTGCGTTTCAAACCCTGCGGCCTGTCGTTTCGCGGAAAAAACGCGGTTTTTCCGCTCACTTCGGGCTAGGCGGCGCTGTGCCGCCGTCTCGCGTTTCACCTTTTTCAAAGTTGAAACGTTCTAAACGCGGCGACGGCCTGAAGTCTCTCCCGGCGAAAGTCCGCCGAAAAACGGGAAAGAGGCTTGCAACGTCGTCCGTTTCAGGGAATGATGAACACAGACAAAAATTTCCGCATGCGGCGGGAAGGTGGCTGTCCGAAGAGGCGGTCATCCCCGGAAACAAGGCCGCAAGGCCCTGTCAGGCGCCCGGCGCTTAACATCTAACGTAGGAGATTTCTTATGGATCAGCATGACATTGAACTCATTGAAAAGATGCTACCTTCTGATCCGGAGCTGAAATCCCTGTGGGAAGACCACATGCTCTACAGCAAGCAGGTGGAAAAGCTGGAAGGCAAGAGCTTCCGCACCCCCACCGAAGAACAGACCCTGAAGCAACTCAAGAAACAAAAGCTTGAAGGCAAGACCCAGCTCATGGCCTTGCTCGACAAACATCGCGCTGCCCAGTAGGGGAGGCGCAGGAGTCCGTATACATGGAACGCACAGGTGCACAGATCCTTTTGGAATCCCTGAAAAGGGAAGGCGTGAACGTGCTGTTTGGCTATCCCGGCGGCGCGATCATTGACATATATGATGAATTGCCGCGACACCCCGAGCTGAAGCATGTGCTTGTACGGCACGAGCAGGGGGCTGTGCACGCGGCCGACGGCTATGCGCGCGCCTCCGGCAAGGTCGGCGTCTGCCTCGTTACGTCGGGGCCCGGCGCCACCAACACGGTTACCGGCATTGCCACGGCCTACTGTGATTCCATTCCGCTAGTGGTGCTTACGGGGCAGGTGCCTACCAACCTTATCGGCAACGACGCCTTTCAGGAGGTCGATATCGTTGGTATCACCCGCCCCTGCACCAAGCACAATTTTCTGGTCAAGGACATTACCCGGCTGGCTCAGACCCTGCGCGAGGCCTTCTTCCTGGCCCGCAGCGGCCGCCCCGGCCCGGTGCTGGTGGACCTGCCCAAGGACGTCATGCAGGCGTCCACGGAATTCGTCTGGCCCGAAGACGTTTCCATGCGCAGCTACAACCCCACCTACAAACCCAATCTGAATCAGCTGCGCCGCAGCGCCGAGGAAATCTCCAAAGCCAGACGCCCCATGCTGCTGGCCGGCGGCGGCGTCATTCTCTCCAACGGCTCGCAGGCCCTGCGCGAACTGGCCCAGACCCTGCACCTGCCCGTTGCCTATACCCTCATGGGCCTTGGCGCCTTCCCGGCCACCGATCCCCTGAGCCTCGGCATGGTGGGCATGCACGGCACATACGCGGCCAACATGAGCATCAATCATACCGATCTGCTCATCTGCGTGGGCGCGCGCTTCGACGACCGTGTCACCGGCAAGCTGGACGCCTTTGCGCCCTCCGCCCGCATTGTCCATATCGACATCGACCCCACCTCCATCCGCAAGAACGTGGAAGTGGACGTGCCGGTTGTGGGCGACTGCCGTCTGGCCCTCGAAGGCATTCTCGAAATCTGCAAGGCCAAGATGGGCGATCGCGACTGGCTGGAAGAGCACACCGAATGGCTCAGCACCGTCGCCGGCTGGAAGAAGGATCATCCTCTCTGCTACAGCGACGAAGGCACGGCCATCAAGCCCCAGAAAGTCGTGGAAACGCTCTTTGAACTGACAAAGGGCGACGCCATCCTGACCACCGAGGTGGGCCAGAACCAGATGTGGACGGCCCAGTTCTACAACTTCACCGAACCGCGCACCCTGCTCACCAGCGGCGGCCTCGGCACCATGGGCTACGGCTTCCCCGCAGCCATCGGCGCGCAGATGGCCTTCCCCGACAAGAAGGTCATCACCGTGGCTGGCGACGGTTCGCTGCAGATGAATATTCAGGAGCTGGCAACCGTCGTGCAGCAGCGCCTGCCCATCAAGGTCGTCATTCTCAACAACGGCTATCTGGGCATGGTGCGCCAGTGGCAGGAGCTGTTCTTCAATCACAACTACAGCTCCACCAACATGGAAGCCCAGCCCGATTTCGTGAAGCTGGCCGAAGCCTACGGCGCGGAAGGCTACCGCATCACCACGCGGGAAGAACTGCTGCCCATGCTGAAAACCGCGCTGGCCTCGCCCAATCCCGCCTTCATCGACGTGCGGGTGGAGCGCGAAGAAAACGTCTATCCCATGGTGCCCGCCGGCGCGGCCCTGGACGAAATGCTGCTGATCTAGGGGGCCGCCATGCAACGTCACGTGCTTTCCGTTCTTGTGGAAAACGAACCCGGCGTGCTCAGCCGCGTGGCCGGTCTGTTCAGCGGTCGCGGTTTCAACATTCACTCGCTCAATGTGGCCCCGGCGCTGGAAGAGGGCGTCTCCCACATGACCATCACCACCTACGGCGACAGCCAGATCCTTGAGCAGATCATGAAACAGCTGCACAAGATCGTGACCGTCATCAAGGTGACCGACTTTGAAGACGGCCCCGCCGTGGAACGCGAGATGATGTTCGTCAAGGTGCAGGCCGAAGGCCCCATGCGCGGCGAAATCCTGCGCACCGTGGAAATCTTCCGCTGCAAGGTCATCGACGTCAGCGCCACGGAAATGACCATCGAGGCCACCGGAGATCACTCCAAGCTCGAAGCCATCCTCAGCCTCATGCACCGCTTCGGCATCAAGGAAGTCGCCCGTACCGGCTCCGTCGCCATGCGACGCTCCAAAAAACAGTCCGAAATGTAATCAGCAAGGGGGAGAGCGTGAAGCTCTCCCCCTTTTTCTTTCCATTCGTAAATTGTTGGGGGGAAGGGAAACCCCTCATCTCTGCTGTCGATGCCCGTAGCTTCCTGCGTCGCAACGGGCACGG
>DXFI01000151.1 GCA_019114565.1 Candidatus Desulfovibrio intestinigallinarum
AGGGTTCTCCCTCTCCCCCTCAAACTCCCCCTCTCCCTTCCTAAAACTTTTCATAGGGTTATTCTGCGCTGTCCTTACTCAAAAAAATAACCGTGTCGCAACCGTCCCCCGGGAATGCAAAATCATTATGCGTGCTGTCTTTTAGAGCATTTCACCCTTGAAAAAGGTGAAACGCAAGACGACACAGCGCGACCCAAAGTGAGCGGAAAACCACGGACAAACAAAAAAGCCCGTGCCACCGGGGGACGGCTGACAACGGGCTTGCGGCGGCGTTATCGTGCCGCGCCATTTTTCAAACAAAAAGTTTTCGGAAGGAGGATGGGGGGTCGGGGGGAAGGAGGAGAACCCTTTTTCAAAAGGGTTTCCTCCTTCCCCCCGATATAATTACCTATATTTCGCTTTCGGGGATACCGCAGGCGCGGGCCACGCCGGCGCCGTAGGCGGGGTCGGCCTTGGCGCAGTTACGGATATGGCGCAGCTTGATTTCTCTGGGGGCATCGCCCAGGGCGCGGGCGGTGTTGCCGAAGAGGGCTTCCTGCTGTTCCGGGGTCATCAGACGGAAGAGCTTGCCGGGCTGCTCGAAATAGTCGGCGTCGTCGCAGGGATAGTTCCAGCGCGCCGCGTCGCCGCTAATCTTCAGCGGCGGTTCGGCAAAGTCGGGCTGTTCCTGCCATGCGCCGTAGCTGTTGGGTTCGTAGTTGGTATGGCTGCCGTAGTTGCCGTCCACGCGCATGAGGCCGTCACGATGGAAGCTGTGATAGGGGCAGCGCGGTCTGTTGACGGGGATCATGTGATGATTCACCCCGAGACGGTACCGCTGGGCGTCGCCGTAGGAGAACAGACGGCCCTGAAGCATCTTGTCGGGAGAAACGCCGATGCCGGGCACAAGATTGGCGGGATTGAACGCGGCCTGCTCCACTTCCGCAAAGTAGTTTTCAGGATTGCGGTTCAGTTCCAGCACGCCCACCTCAATCAGCGGATAATCCTTGTGATACCAGACCTTCGTAAGGTCAAAGGGATGATAGGGCAGCTTTTCGGCGTCCTCTTCGGGCATCACCTGGAAATAGAGCGTCCAGCGGGGGAAATCGCCCTTTTCAATGTGCTCGTACAAATCGCGCTGGTGGCTGTCGCGATCCCGGCCGATGAGCTCCTGAGCCTCGGCGTCCGTCAGGTTCTTGATGCCCTGCTGGGTCTTGAAATGGAACTTGACCCAGAAACGCTCGTTTTTGGCGTTAATCAGACTATAAGTATGGCTGCCGAAACCGTGCATGTGCCGGTAGGAAGCCGGAATGCCGCGATCACTCATGACCACGGTGATCTGATGCAGGGCCTCGGGCAGCAGCGTCCAGAAATCCCAGTTGTCCTTGGCGCTGTGCATGTTGGTGCGCGGATTGCGCTTGACCACATGATTCAGGTCCGGGAACTTGAGCGGATCGCGCAGGAAGAAGACAGGGGTATTGTTGCCCACCATGTCCCAGTTGCCCTGATCCGTATAGAACTTGAGCGCAAAGCCGCGGATGTCGCGTTCCGCGTCGGCCGCCCCCCGCTCCCCGGCCACCGTGGAGAATCGGGCAAACACTTCCGTCTTCTTCCCGACTTCGGCAAAAAGAGATGCCCGCGTGTACTGAGTGACATCATGCGTCACCGTAAACGTGCCGTACGCCCCGGAGCCCTTGGCATGCATACGCCGTTCGGGAATCACTTCGCGATCAAAATGCGCCAGCTTTTCCTGAAACCAGACGTCCTGCATCAGCATGGGACCGCGCGGTCCGGCGGTCAGCACATGGTTGTTGTCAGCAACGGGCGCGCCTGCGCCGGTGGTAAGACGATCATTCTTGTCTGCCATGATGATTCCCTCCTTGACGTAGTTTGTAGTTTAAAGGCTGTCACCGGGAAGCCCGGCTGCCGTGTCGTTGAAACCATCATGGCGGAAAACTCTCTTATTGTAAATAATAATTATTACTATTAATAAAAATTTTGTATCTTTTTACAAATAACACACTGATTTTTCTCCATAAAAAAATAAAAGCCCGCTAAAACCAGCGGGCTTTTATTTTTGCACAAAACTCAGATCTGATTATCGGCTACTCCCCTGCCCGGAGACGGCTGCTTACGGGGAAAGCGGTCGCGCTACCGGGCTGTACATCCTCCCGATAAAAGCGCGTTGGGGGAAGGATGGGGGTTCGGGGGAAGGAAACAGCCCTTGCGCGCCAGCCAAGGGGGTTTCCTTCCCCCGACAAAATCCTCAGAACCTCGAACTAATCGCGGTTGCCGCCAAAGAGGCGCAGAAGCATCAGGAACAGGTTGATGAAGTCGAGGTAGAGCGTCAGCGCGCCAAGGATGGCGCCGCGGCGCACGGCGGTGCCGTCGTCAAGGGGAGCGGCCATGCCGAATTCGCGAAGCTTCTGGGTATCATAGGCCGTCAGACCGGTGAAGATGATGACGCCGATGCAGCTGATCACGAAGTCCATCATGGAGCTCTTCAGGAAGAAGTTCACCAGGCTGGCAATGATGATGCCGATCAGACCCATCATCAGGAAGTTGCCCATGCCGGTCAGATCACGCTTGGTAACCGTGCCGTAAACGGTCATGGCCAGGAAAAGCCCCGTGGTGGAGAGGAAGGCATTGAGGATGGAGCCAATGGGATACACCACGAAGATGGACGACAGGGTCAGGCCGGTCAGGCCGGAATAGAGCAGGAAAAGGCCCGTGGCCGTCGTGCCGGACATTTTGTGAATGGCCGCGGAAAGAGCGATGACCAGACCGAACTGCGCCACAATCAGGATAATGGGAATGAGCGAGTTGCTGAAAATGGCCATCTGAACAGCGGGGCTGGAAGCCACGGCATAGGCGACAACGCTGGTCAGAGCGAGACCGGCCGTCATCCAGCCATAGACCTGGCGCATATACACAGAGACGGCACTGGTCGCGCTCCGGGAAAGAGTGCGGGTCGTTTCCATAAGAAAATCCTCCGAAAAAGTGCTGCGGCGGACACGCGAGAGAGATTCAGGACGGACATTCCCGCCGCAGGCGATATCGCGTCCGCCGCCAGTATCGCCCCGGATACGGGTTTGTCCTTTTAAGGATACGGCTTTTTCCGCATTTGGCAAGGGGGGCCCCCGGCGTCGCCGGGAGCCGGTTTCCGGGCCCGGAAAGGGTGTCTTGCCCCTGCGCGGCGCGCGTGTTACCGTGCGCCCGCGACGGCACAGGGCCGCCGCATATTCGCAAAGGAGTCTGAACCAATGAAAGGTTTTTCTTTCGCCGCGTGGGGCCGCGGACTGCTGGCCGCCGCGTTTCTGCTGGCCGGCATGCTGTGCGGCACTCCCGCGCAGGCTGCCGATCCCACCGTCAAACTGGAAACCAGCATGGGGGACATTATTGTGCGTCTTGACGCCCGCAAGGCGCCCATGACGGTAACGAACTTCCTTGAATACGTGAAGGCCGGCTTCTATGACGGCACGACCTTTCACCGCGTGATCAAGGGCTTCATGATTCAGGGCGGCGGCATGGGGCCGGACATGAAGGAAAAGCCCGCGCGTGCGCCCATCAAGAACGAAGCCGCCAACGGCCTGAAGAACTCCAAGTACACCATTGCCATGGCCCGCACCTCCGAGCCGCATTCGGCCACGTCGCAGTTCTTCATCAACGTTGCCAACAACGCCTTCCTTGACTACAAGTCCCAGACGCCGCAGGGCTGGGGTTACGCCGTGTTCGGCAAGGTCATCAAGGGACAGGACGTTGTGGACAAGATTGCGGGCGTGCAGACGGGCCGCCGCGGCTATCATGACGATGTGCCGCTGGACCCCATTTTCATCAAGCGCGCCACCATCATGGAATAACGCAGCAATAGAGCGTTTCACCTTTGAAAAAGGAGAAACGCGAGGCGGCGGCACGGCGCCGCCCGGCCCAAAGTGAGCGGAAAAACCGCGTTTTTTCCGCGAAACGACAGGCCGTATGGTTTGAAATGCACAGCATTTCAAACTGAAATTGCTCTAGAGCATTTTCAGTCTGAAACGCTCTGACGCAGCATAGCGACGAAAGGAGCCCGTACCGCCGTAAGCGGTACGGGCTCCTTCTTTTTTCAAACAGGTTGCGGTCTACGGTTTCACGTAGGCGTAGCCCTTGCGCTGCATTTCCACCAGCGCCACCATTCCGGCGGGCACGACGTTGCAGCAGCTCCAGAGCTGTTCCTTCGCAATCTTGTTTTCGTTCAGAGCGAACTGACAAAGCTCGATACGCAGGCCCTTGCCCGTCAGCTCCGCGGCCATCGCCTCCAGTTCGGCATCGGGCGCGGTAAAGAGATTGACGGAGGGGCCGTTGGCCAGCAGGGTCACCGGCGCTTCGCCAACAACGGTCAAATAATTTCTGGCATTCTTGAGCGCAAGGCGCAGGCGCGCGGGATCGTTGGCATCAATATGCAGACACAGAGCATCGGCCATGATTGTAACCTCCGGTATGGAAAAACAGGTTGTCCGGCAAGCATGCCAGAACGCGGGAGAAAAATCGAGTCCCGCCCGGCCCCGGGCTCTGGCCCGCAGCCGGAGCATTTTCAGCTTGAAGCACCTCGCGTTTCACCTTTTTTAAGCTTGAAACGCTCCAGGGTCTGTTAACACAAATTTAAAAAATAATTTCAATAGATAGGATAAACAAGCTGTACAAATGCCACTTGTCTTTGGTGGCGGAGTCGCCTCTTATTCCTGACTCTTCCCCCGATAAAAGCGCGCTGGGGAAGGGATGGGGGGCTTGGGGGGAAGGGATTACAGGAACGCCTTTCCTTCGGAAAGGCTGGGCCTCTCGCGCTGGCAGCGACCGAATGGCGGCCGCAGGCAGTGCCCGTTGCGACGAAGGAAGCTACGGGCATCGACAGCAGAGATGAGGGGTTTCCCTTCCCCCCAAACAACTTACACATAGTGTTAACAGGCCCTAGCCTGCCTCCGTTGGCGCATGGCAGAGGAAGAACAGTTCTTCGACCATTTCCACAAGCTGCCCCATCAGTCCGCCGCCGTTCATGGGATGCCCGAACAGGGCTTCGCGCTGATTGGCAAGCCCGCGCCTGTCCACGGCATCGGGCAGGGTCGGCAGCAGGGTTTCCGCCAGACGGCAGGCCAGCAGATAACCTTCGGCTCCCTCAAGAAACAGCGGGGCCAGCGAGCGGAAGCGCGCGCCGATGTCGCGCCAGCAGCGCAGGGCGTCCGGGCCGGGGCAACTGGAGGCCGTTTCGTACAGGGCCGCATGCAGATTGTTGCAGGCCGCGCCGGGCAGGCCGGACTTCCAGCCCCAGAGCCAGGGGGCACGCTCGAAAAACAGATTATGTTCCACGGCCAGCCGCAGCAGGGCGCGCAGCCCGCGCAGGGTCGAACACAGAACCTCGCGGGCATCGGCGGGCCAGGCGGCCGCATCCGGCTCCTGCCCGGCCATATCCCAGGCGGGAACCGTTACGGATTCGGGCCGCAGACCGGAAAGCTCATGCAGGAGATGGGCAAACCAGAAATTAGCGTCGGGGCTGTGCGGGGTTTCCAGATGCGAATAGCTGAGCACATAGCGCCCCGCGCCGCTGGTTCCCGTCAGGGCCACGGGCTGCCCGTGCACAAAGCGCGCGGACAAATCCACGCCGTACAAATCCCGCCATGCCTCGAAGACATGCGCAGGCACACGCCGCAGGGGCAGATCCGCCAGCCAGAAATCAGCATCCGGCGGCCCGTAGGTTGCCAGCACCCGCACGGAATCTTCCGCGCCCGGAGCAAAGCGGCCGGGCCACCATACCGGCAGCGACGGCCGGACATCGCCCGCACGCCACGAGGGCGGCATCAGACGGGCGGCGGCTTCGTCCTCGCCGGGGGAAGGCACATGGCAGCGCAGATGCCCGGAAACAAGATGCTGCAAACGTTCGGGATACCGGGCCCGGGCCCACGGACACAGGCCCAGCCCGTCGCCGTGACGCAGGGCCAGCCCCGCGCCGCCGCAAAAGCCCAGATAGGCCCCGCCCTCGGCCACATGCCGCCGGATGGCCTCCATGCCGCGCCGTCCCAGCCCGGCGGCCTTGAGGCGGGCATTGCCGCCGGGCACGAGCAGCAGCGAAAAACGCCGCTCGCCCCCGCCCGTATCGCCCGGCTTGCCGAACAGGCCGCCTTTGGCTATGTTCTGGGCCTTGAGCAAACGGCAGGACAGGCCAAGGCCGCGCACGGCGCGCCAGGCCATGAATCCCCAGATATGGGACGCATCCCATAGTATGGCAATATCTCGGGCGGTCTGCATGCGCGCAGTATTGCCGCCTTTCATGGAGAAAGCAAGGATATGGCGGAAACACTCCCCAAGGGTTACGAACCCCATGACGTGGAAGCCCGGTGGCGCAACCACTGGCAGGACAACAAGACCTTCACGCCCGATCCCGGCGCGGACGGCGAAGCCTTTTCCATCGTCATTCCTCCGCCCAACGTCACGGGCGCGCTGCATATCGGCCATGCGCTGAACATTACTCTTATTGACGTGCTGTGCCGTCACGCCCGCCAGAAAGGCAAGAACGTCCTCTGGGTTCCCGGCACCGACCATGCGGGCATCGCCACCCAGAACGTCGTGGAACGCGCCCTTGCCAAGGAAGGCAAGCGCCGTCAGGATCTGGGCCGCGAAGCCTTTGTGGAACGTGTCTGGCAGTGGCGCGAAGACTACGGCCACCGCATTCTGGATCAGATCCGCGCGCTCGGCGCTTCCGTGGACTGGACGCGCCTGCGCTTCACTATGGACGAAGGCCTTTCCGCCGCCGTGCGCAAGGTCTTTGTGCGTCTGTATAAGGAAGGACTGATCTACAAGGGCGACTACATCATCAACTGGTGCTCGCGCTGCCATACCGCTCTGGCCGACGACGAAGTGGAGCACGAGGCCCACAAGGGCAAGCTCTGGAGCGTGCGCTACAAGCTGGCCGACGGCTCCGGCTACATCACCATCGCCACCACCCGCCCGGAAACCATTCCCGGCGACACCGCCATCTGCGTGCATCCCGAAGACGAGCGCTACGCTCACCTTGTGGGCAAAAAGGCCGTCGTCCCCGTTCTGGGCCGCGAAATTCCCATCATTGCCGACAAGTATGTGGATCGGGAATTCGGCACCGGCGCGCTCAAGGTGACGCCCTGCCACGATCACAACGACTGGGCGCTGGGCCGCACCCACAACCTCGAATTTTTGCAGGTCATCGACGAAAACGGCGTCATGAAGGCCGAGGCCGGCCCCTATGCCGGTCTGAGCAAGGAAGAATGCCGCACCCGCATCGTGGCCGACATCGAAGCCGCCGGCGATCTCGTCAAGGTGGACGATCTCGAAAACTCCGTGGGGCACTGCTACCGCTGCCACACGGTGGTGGAGCCGCATGTCTCCACACAGTGGTTCGTCGCCACCACGAAGATGGCCCCCGCTGCCCGCACCGCCGTGCCCGATCAGACGGCCATCCTGCCCGAAAGCTGGCGCAAGACCTATTATCACTGGCTCGACAATATCCGCGACTGGTGCATCAGCCGTCAGATCTGGTGGGGTCACCGCATTCCCGCCTGGACCTGCGAGCAGTGCGGCGAACTCATCGTCGAGGAACAGGACCCCACGGTCTGCCCCAAGTGCGGCTGCACGCATCTGAAGCAGGAAGAGGACGTGCTCGACACCTGGTTCTCCTCGGCGCTCTGGCCCTTCTCCACCATGGGCTGGCCCGAAAAGACCGCCGAACTGGAACGCTGGTATCCCACGTCCGTGCTCGTCACCGGCTTTGACATCATCTTCTTCTGGGTCGCCCGCATGATGATGATGGGTCTGCACTTCATGGGACAGGTTCCCTTCCGCGACGTCTATCTGCATGCGCTGGTGCGCGACGCCACGGGCCGCAAGATGTCCAAGTCCACCGGCAACGTCATTGACCCGCTGCTCATGATCGACAAGTACGGCTGCGACGCCCTGCGCTTCACCCTGACGGCCTTTGCCGCCATGGGCCGCGACATCCGTCTTTCCGAAGAGCGCATCGAGGGCTACCGTCACTTCGTCAACAAGCTCTGGAATGCCGCCCGCTTCGCGCTCATGAATCTGCCGGAAACCGCGCCCGCGCCCGTGGCTCTGGAGTCCGTCGAGGGCCTGCATCATCAGTGGATTCTGCACCGCCTCGAAGCCGTCAAGAAGGATGTGGACGCCGCCCTCGAAGAATACCGCTTCAACGACGCCGCCCAGCTCGGCTACAAGTTCCTCTGGAACGAGTTCTGCGACTGGTATCTGGAGCTCATCAAGCCCGACATGCAGGATGAAAGCCGCAAGCCCGTGGCCCAGCGCGTGCTGTGGGTGGTGCTGCGCGAGCTGCTGCTGCTCCTCCACCCCGTCATCCCCTTTGTGACGGCGGAAATCTGGAACGCCCTGCCCACGGAAGCGGGCGCGGCTCCCACCGACATTGCCCTCGAACGCTACCCCGCCGCGCGCCCCGGCTGCGAACATCCCGCAGAGGCCGCCCGCATGGAACTTATTCAGGGCATCATCGTTGCCGTGCGCACCATCAAGGCCGAGCTCAACATCAGCCCGGCCCACAAGGTGAGCCTGCTCCTGCATCCCGTGGATGACGCCCAGGCCGCCCTGCTGGATCACGCCCGTCCCATGATGATGACGCTGGCCCGTCTCGAAAGTCTGGAAATCGGCACCGACCTTGCCGCTCCCAAGGCTTCAGCCTCGGCCGTGGTCGATGGCTGTCAGGTCATCGTGCCCCTCAAGGGCGCCGTGGACCTTCAGGGCGAACTGGCCCGCCTCGACAAGGAGCTGGCCAAGCTCGACAAGGATCTCATCGGCGTGCAAACCAAGCTGCACAACGAAAGCTTCGTGAGCCGCGCTCCCGCCGAGGTCGTGGAACGCGAACGGGCCCGCGCCGCCACCCTGCTTGACAACAAGACCAAGCTGGTGGCCCTGCGCCAGCGCTTCAGCGAAGCCCTTGCCGAGGACTAGATGAAGCGCCTGTCCGCCGCTCTGCTCTCTCTGGCCCTGCTGGGGGCCGTGTCCATCCCGGGCACGGCCTCCGGCCCGGCCTTTGCCGCCCCCGCCCCCACGCATACCGCGCCCGCCGCCCCCTCCTCCGTCAATGCCGAAGCCCTTGTGGCAACGCTCCGTCCCCTGCTGGACGTTTCCACCTTTACGCAGCGTCTCGACGACGTAGGACGTCTCAAGGCCGCGGGCTTCATCTTCCAGCCCGAACTCGCCGTTTCCGACGGCAGCTGTCCCGGAGATGCCGCTCCGGATCAGCGCGCCGTCCTCTCCGGCATGCTCGCGGCGGATCGCAGCTTTGCCTTTTTCTTCGGCACGCCCTCGCAGGCCGCCAGAGCCAACAAGCTTCTTGTGGATCTCATCGGCAAGACTGCGCCGCTCGTGCCCGAAAAGGACAAAAAAGCCCTCCGCAACCCCACCAGCCCCGAAGCCCGGCGCGTCCTCGCCCAGCTCTGGGCCGAGGAATCCCGCCGTATGCTCGATATTGCCGCGCGCAATGAAGCTCATCTGCGGCTGGTCGGCGCGCATCTCTACGGCCAGTTTCTCGAGCAGACCTATCTTTCCTCCGTCATGATTCTCGCCGCCGCGGAAAGCGAAACCCTGCCCCCGCTGCGCGGTCTGCATACCGATCTTTCCTGCAATCAGGCCGCCATCCTCAAGGCGCTGGCCAAGGCTCACTGTCTCGGCCCCGATGCGGAAACCTCCGATGAACGCGCCGCCGTCGTCCGGCAGATTCTCGAACTCTTCAACAACGGTACGCCTACCCTCTCCAACCTCCGCACCGCCGTCGAAATAGCTCAGAACGAGCGCGGCTCCTTCCTCGCCCCCTGTCCCCTCGACGCAGCCCCTGCCCGAATGCAGTAATTTGAGAAAGTTGGGGGAAGTTGGGGGGAAGGGGAACCCCTCATCTCTGCTGTCGATGCCCGTAGCTTCCTTCGTCGCAACGGGCACGGCCTGCGGCCGCCATCCGGTCGCCGCTAGCGCGGGAGGTGTTCCCCTTCCCCCCAAGCCCCCCATCCCTTCCCCAGCGCGCTTTATTCGGGAAGATGCGGCGTTATCCCGGCTCGACAGATTCCCCTCTCTCGCCGTCCCCCGTTAACGCTCAAAATACCGCCTGAAAAGCGTCTCCCGGGTGCGTCCCGGGACACGAAGCACAGAGACATAGAGCATTTTCAGTCTGAAAATGCTCTAAAAAATGCAAAACAACAGTATATTTCCAGCCCGAACGCGCTTTTTCCGCGAAACGACAGGCTGTAAGAATGCTCTGGTAGGCACGGGGGGAAGGGAGACCCTCTTTTTCAAAAGGGGGTCTCCCTTCCCCCCGTAAACCACGCCCGGCCGACCATATCTTCAAGGCTTCCCAGCCGCCTGCATATCGGATACACAGGCGCGAGGAGGAATGAGCATGACCGAAGAGCGGCCCGGAATGGGCATGGTAAGTTTTGTCGGGGCCGGGCCGGGCGATCCGGAGCTGTTGACCATCAAGGGGCGCAACGCCATTGCGGCGGCGGATCTGGTGCTGTACACAGGTTCCCTTGTGCCGGAGGCGGTGCTGGCGCATGCCGCGCCGCATGCCCGGAAAGTGAACTCCGCGCCGCTGACGCTGGAAGAATGTCATGCGCTCATGCGGGAAACAGCTTTTGCAGGCAAGCCGGTTGCACGCGTCCACACCGGCGACACGTCGCTTTACGGGGCCCTGCGCGAGCAGTCCGCCCTGCTGGATCGGGACGGTATTCCGTGGCGCGTCATTCCCGGTATTACCGCTGCCTGCGCTGCCGCCGCCGCGGCGGGCATCACCTTTACCGTCCCGGAAGTGACGCAGAGTCTCGTCATCACCCGCATGCCGGGCCGCACGCCCATGCCCGAAAGCGAAAGCCTGCACGCCCTGTCATCTCATAAAACTTCCCTGGCAATCTATCTGTCGTCGCAGCTTGTGGAAGACATGCAGGCGGAACTGCTCCAGTCCCTGCCGCCGGAAACGCCCGTTATCTGCGCCTACAGCATCGGCTGGCCCAATCAGCAGATCTACAGAACCACGCTGGCCGACGTGGCCCGCTGCGTGCGCGAAAACGAACTCTATCATCAGACCGTCTTTCTTGTGCTGCCCGGCCTTGATGCGGAAGGCGCGCCCTCGCGTCTCTATGCCGCCGATTTCAGCCACGGCTGGCGCAAAGCGTCCGCTTAGGCGACTTATTACGTTTTGAGGGGGAAGACCCCCCTTTGCTCTGCTGTTGATGTCCGTAAGGCTCCTGTGTCGCCTGACGGACACGGTCTGCGACCGCCCGTTGGGTCGCTGCTCGCGGCAAAAAGGGCCCAGCCTTTCCGCAGCAAAGCGAGGAAAGGCGTTCCCGCAGTTCCCCTTCAAACTCCCCCATCTTCCCCAAAACCCGCCAACATTTTACAGACAAATAAAAAACGGCCCGTGTCTCACCAAGACACGGGCCGTTTTATTTTATGCTTTTTTTCATCCCCGCCTGCTTCTCTGCTTTTTACCTGAAGACGCTGGCTTATTACGCGCATTCAATGATTATACGGGGCAGACACCGGTAAAAAGTATTCTTTTCTCTTACCGGGGGACGGTGACTGCGGGGCAAGCGTCTGTATCCCCGTCTTGCTTCATCCTCCAGAGAAAAGCGCGCTGGGGAGGGGTGGG
>DXFI01000019.1 GCA_019114565.1 Candidatus Desulfovibrio intestinigallinarum
CAAAAGGGGTTCCTTCCCCCTCAATAAATCCCGCAGCGGGACGGCCGTCTTGACGCTGTCGCGCGCGCTGACTACATATCCGCGCAGCGGGGGTGAAACAGCATTCCCGCCGCCGGAAGGAAGCCTATGCAAGATGTGCAAAATCTGCTGCTGGACATGGCCCGCTGCCGCACGCTGGAAGAAATTTTCGATCTGGTGGCCTCCACGCTGGGCTGTCTGCCGGACGTGGCCCTGTGCCGTATCTGGCTTCAGGAACAGGCGGACCCCACGCTCTGTTCCAGCTGCCGCCAGTTCTACGACTGCCGCGATCACCGGCGCTGCCTGCGGCTGGTGGTCAGCGCGGGCCGATCTCAGGTTTCAGACACCAGCTGGACGCAGCTGGATGGCGCGCACCGGCGCTTTGCTCTCGGCTGCGGCAAGGTCGGCCTGATTGCGGCGTCAGGAGAAGCCTTTCACGTCAGCGACGTGTCTCCCGACATGCCGTGGGTCACAGACCCCGACTGGATCGCGCGGGAAAATATCCGGGACTTTCTGGGGCAGCCCCTCCTCTATCGCGGGCAGGTACTGGGCGTGCTGGCCATGTTCTGCCGGAGCTCCCAGAGTCCGCAGGCATTAAACCAGCTGCGCCTTGTGGCCGACTATCTGGCCGTGTCTCTGGCCAATGCCCAGAGTTTTGCCGAACTGCACCGCCTCCAGCGACGCCTGGAACTGGAAAACAGCTATCTTAAAAACGAGAGCGGCGCGCCGTCCGGCGATCTGCTGCTGGGCGAAAGCCCGGCCATGCGCGCCCTGCGCGAACGTATCCGGCAGATCGCCTGCGCGGATGTGCCCGTGCTCATCACCGGGGAATCCGGGACAGGAAAGAGCGTTGCCGCGGCCGCCATCCACACGCAGAGTCTTGCCGCCGGGGGGCCGCTGGTCAAGGTGCACTGCGCCGCCGTTGCCCCGGAGCATTTTTCCCGGGAGTTTTTCGGTGCGACTCCCGCTGCGGAGCAGCCCGCTCAGATCGGCTTTTTTGAGGCGGCCGCGCACGGCACGCTCTTTCTTGCAGGCATCGACGCGCTCCCCCTGCCCCAGCAGGCCGCGCTGCTCCAGACCTTGCAGGAGCGCGCCTATACCCGCGAAGGCGACGCCCGCCCCCGGCCCGTGCGGGCCCGCCTGCTGGCTGCGGCCGGGCGGGAGCTGCAATCTCTTATGCGTGACGGGCTCTTCCGCGAAGATTTATATTATCGGCTTAACGTCGTCCCGCTCGCCATGCCGCCCCTGCGGGAACGGATGGAAGATTTGCCCCTGCTGGCCGCGCACTTTCTCGACGCCTTCAAAAAACGCTTTCACAAGCCCCGGCTGCGTCTCACTGCCGCAGCCCTGCGCGTCCTGCGCCGTCATGACTGGCCGGGAAATGTCCGGGAGCTCAAAAACGCCCTGCTCCGCGCCGTGCTGGCCTCTTCCGACGAGGCTGCGGAACCGGACCTTTCCGCCCTCGGCCTGCACGCCCGCGGCGCTCTCCCCAGACCGGACGGGATTCTTACGGAAAGCCAGATGCGCGCGCTCCAGCGCGACAATATCCTTGCCGCCCTGCGCTATTGCAACAACCGCATCTATGGCCCGCGCGGCGCGGCGGCCCTGTTGCAAATCAATCCCACAACGCTCTGCTCCCGAATGAAAAAGTTCGGCCTGCCGTCAGGGGACAAGGACGCATGACGGCAAGCTCCGCAAGGCAACTGCCATGAGAGACGGTCGCAAACTGAGCCGGGAAGCGCTGGCCATTGTGCGCCGCAAGGCGGTGGAAAGCGTCATCTCCGGCGAACTGACGCAGACGCAGGCCGCGGCGGTCTTCGGGATCGCGCGGGCAACGGTCTGCCAGTGGGTGGCGGCCTTCCGGCGCGACGGCAGCGCCGCGCTGACGGAACGCCCGCGCGGACGCCGGAAAGACGATAATCCGCAGTGTGTCGCGGAAATCGGCGCATGGCTCCTGCGCGGCGGCCCGGAAACGCACGATCTGCCGGGAAGTCTCTGGAACCGAGAACTGGTGGCGGCGCTGCTGCGGCAGAAAAAAAGCGTGACTGTCTCGCGCTGGACCGTGGGACGCCTGTTCCGGCGCTGGGGCCTGACGGCCTGCGCGCCGCCGGAAGAATCCGGCCCCTGCGGCGAACAGCGCGCAAGCTGGCTGCGGGAAACCTACCCGGGATTGCGGCAGCAGGCGGCCCGGGAACGACGCACGCTCTGGTTTCTGGATGAAACAAGCCTCTATCTGGAAGGCGTCGGCCCCTGCAATGCCCTGACAGCCCTCACCCTGCGCGGGGATCTCCAGTTTCTGCTCTACAGGGGACGCCTGACAAGCGCCCTTTTTGTGGACTTTCTGGATCGGCTGCTCCAAGCGCAGACCGGACGCCGTCTGCTGCTCATCATGGATACCCACACCATTCACCGGACACAGGCTGTCGACGTCTGGCTGCAGAACCATGCGCAGGCCGTGCAGCGCCGCTTCCTTCCTCCCCGGGCCCTGTAAGCCCCGCCTCTCCCCGCCTCGCTCCTCACTCTGCATAAAAAAATTTTTTGTCAGGCCCGGCCGCACAGAAATGCGTCTCCTGCCTGCCCGCCCGATGCCGCACCAGCGGCAGCCGGTAAAAAACGGATCAGAAACAACGATTTTTCGTTGTTTTTAAACAGCTCAAGTAAAGCGCTCTGTAAAAATAAATGATTTTTCGTTGAAAACAGAAGCAGCGCCGACAGCGACAGCCTCTGCTTACCGCCGCATAAAATCCGAAAACAGGCAAAAAAGCAGACTGTCATGTATTTTCTGCTCAAAAATTCATTTCATTGCAAAACTTTTTTTGCCTCTGCTAGGGTCGCTTTCAAGGGGAACTGTTCGCGGGAATCTCCCCGGATACCAGGACATTTCCACGGGGCATGGCATCATGACACACAGTTCCCGCCCCTTCCGCGCCGCCGCTTCTTCCGGCCGGATGCGGAGAAGGAAGTTTCTTCTCCGGGACTCATGAAAATTCGTTGTTATCAGAGCGTTTCAACTTTGAAAAAACTGAAACGCGAGGCGGCGGCACAGCGCCGCCCGGCCAAGTGTGAGCGGGAAAAACGCTTTTTTTCCGCGAAACGACAGGCCGTATGGTTTGAAACGCGCAGCATTTCAGACTGAAAATGCTCTAAAAACCACGGAGGTAGGTTATGGCAAAACATGCGACTCCGCTGCTGGATCAGCTTGAAAGCGGCCCCTGGCCGAGCTTCGTCTCCGACATCAAGCAGGAGGCGGAAATTCGCGCCGCCAATCCCCGGGGACTGGATTACCAGATTCCCGCCGAGGCTCCCGACGATCTGCTGGGCGTGCTGGAACTTTCCTACGAAGACAAGGAAACCCACTGGAAGCACGGCGGCATTGTGGGCGTGTTCGGCTACGGCGGCGGCGTTATCGGCCGTTACTGCGACCAGCCCGAAAAATTCCCCGGTATCGCGCATTTTCACACCATGCGCGTGGCCCAGCCCGCCGCCAAATTCTACAACACGGCCTTTTTGCGCGAGCTGTGCGATATCTGGGATCTGCGCGGTTCCGGCATCACCAACATGCACGGTTCCACAGGCGACATCGTGCTGCTGGGCACGCAGACCCCGCAGCTGGAAGAAGTCTTTCATGATCTGACGCACAAGCTGAAGAACGACCTCGGCGGCTCCGGCTCCAACCTGCGCACGCCCGAAGCCTGTCTGGGGCAGGCCCGCTGCGAGTATGCCTGCTACAACACGCAGGATATGTGCTACCAGCTGACGATGGATTATCAGGACGAGCTGCACCGTCCCGCCTTCCCCTACAAATTCAAGTTCAAGTTCGACGGCTGCCCCAACGGCTGCGTATGCGCCATGGCGCGCTCCGACTTTGCCGTGGTCGGCACCTGGAAGGACGACATCAAGATCGATCAGGAGGCCGTGAAGGCCTATGTGAGCGGCGAATTCAAGCCCAACGCCGGCGCGCATGCCGGCCGGGACTGGGGCAAGTTCGACATCCAGTCCGAAGTGATCGACCGCTGCCCCAGCAAGTGCATGAACTGGGACGGCTCCCGGCTGTCCATCCGCACCGCCGACTGCGTGCGCTGCATGCACTGCATCAACACCATGCCCCGCGCCCTGCATATCGGCGACGAGCGCGGCGCGAGCATTCTTGTGGGCGCCAAGGCTCCCGTGGTGGACGGGGCGCAGATGGGTTCGCTGCTCGTGCCCTTCATCTCCTGTGAAGCGCCGTACACCGAAATCAAGGAAGTTATCGAAAAGATCTGGGACTGGTGGATGGAAGAAGGCAAGAACCGCGAGCGCGTGGGCGAAACCATGAAGCGCCTGTCCTTCCAGAAGCTGCTGGAAGTGACCGATATTCCGGCCGGTCCGTATCATGTCAAAGAACCCCGCTCCAATCCGTACATTTTCTTCAAGGAAGAGGAAGTGCCCGGCGGCTGGAGCCGCGATCTTGCCGAATTCCGCAAGCGCCATCAGCGCTAATCACGCAGGAGGAAACGCATCATGGCTTTCATTTCTTCCGGTTATAATCCCGAAAAGCCCATGGAAGGCCGTATTACCGACATCGGCCCCCGCAAGTACGACGAATTCTTCCCGCCGGTCATCAAGAAGAATTTCGGCAAATGGCTCTACCACGAGATTCTCGAACCCGGCGTGCTCATGCACGTGGCCGAAAACGGCGATAAGGTCTATACCGTGCGCGTCGGCGGCACGCGCACCATGTCCATCACGCATATCCGGGAAATCTGCGACATTGCCGACAAATACTGCGGCGGCTATGTGCGCTGGACCACCCGCAGCAATATTGAATTCATGGTGGAAGACGAAACGACCATGAAGGCCCTGCGGGACGAGCTGAACAGCCGCACCTTTGCCGGCGGTTCCCACAAGTTCCCCGTGGGCGGCACGGGCGCGGGCATCAGCAACATGGTGCACACGCAGGGCTGGGTGCACTGCCACACCCCCGCCACCGACGCTTCCGGTCCGGTGAAATGCGTCATGGACGCCCTGTTCGAGGACTTCCAGAACATGCGTCTGCCCGCGCCGGTCCGTATTTCTCTGGCCTGCTGCATCAACATGTGCGGCGCCGTGCACTGCTCCGACATCGGCCTTGTGGGCATTCACCGCAAACCTCCGATGATTGACCATCAGTGGGCCGACCAGCTCTGCGAGATTCCGCTGGCCGTGGCTGCCTGTCCCACCGCCGCCGTACGTCCCACCAAGGTGGAGCTCAACGGCCAGAAGGTGAACTCCATCGCCATCAAGGAAGATCGCTGCATGTACTGCGGCAACTGCTACACCATGTGCCCCGCTCTGCCCATTGCGGACCAGGACGGCGACGGCATTGCCATCATGGTGGGCGGCAAGGTGTCCAACCGCATCAGCATGCCCAAGTTCTCCAAGGTCGTTGTGGGCTACATCCCCAACGAGCCGCCCCGCTGGCCCACCCTGACAAAGACGGTGAAGCATATCATCGAAGTCTACGCGGCCAACGCCAACAAGTACGAGCGTCTGGGCGACTGGGCCGAACGCATCGGCTGGGAATCCTTCTTCAAGCTGACCGGCCTTGAATTCACCCACCACCTGATCGACGACTTCCGCGATCCGGCCTACTACACGTGGCGTCAGAGCACGCAGTTCAAGTTCTAGGCTCAGGACTTATTGCGTTTTGTATTGAGGGGGAAGGACCCCCTTTGCTCTGCTGTCGATGTCCGTAAGGCTCCTGCGTCGCCTAACGGACACGGCCTGCGGCCGCCCGCT
>DXFI01000152.1 GCA_019114565.1 Candidatus Desulfovibrio intestinigallinarum
AGGGGAACACCTCTCGCGCTAGCAGAGGGGTTTCCCTTCCCCCCGGAAAAACGCTTTTCTACGCCTCGTCTTCGTCCTCGTCTATATGCCCGAGCTCCGAGAAATTCGGCCGGAACTCCTCGTAATCGACGCCTTCCAGCGGCTCCTTGCGGATTTCGATGGACTGCACGCTGTCGCACCAGCTCCCCACGGCATCTTCCATATCTTCGTCATCTTCAAAATCGAAGTTGCCGCCGCCCGGGGCGTCATGGCCGATGGAGATCAGGAGCGGCAGGGGCGCGATATATTCGTGGTCGTTGGGGCAGTGCTTCAGATCGATGAACTCTTTCAGCTCATGGTTATAAATATAGCGCAGGCCGTGATCCTCGGTATCCACCTCGTCCGGCTGCAGCCTTTTGCACTGCTTGTTCGCAGAGCTCGCCACGTTCCGCATGCCGAAGACCTTCCGGGCGTAGTTCAGCTCATCGCTGTACTCGTCGTCCACATCGCCCAGATCGTCCGCAAAGACATACACCCGGTCGCCCTTCCAGCGACCGGCCAGCAGATTATGCAGGGCCAGCACCGGCTTGTCGTAATGGTAGCACCATTCCGCCATCTTCGCGCCGTATTTGAAATCGTGCGGAGAAACAGCTTCCTTCTTGTCCACGTTGATGATCGTGTAATAAATGCCCATGCGTCACCACCTTCAGAAAGTTATTGCCGGCGTTCGCACCGTCCGGCCCCGGGTGAGCGGAAAAACCGCTTTTTTTCCGCTCCCCCGGGGCCGGACGCCGGAGTTTTATCTTCATCTTGCCGGGGGACGATTGACGCGGGAACGGCGGCAATGCAACCGTAACGCCTCATCCTCCCGAATAAAGCGCGTTGGGGAAGGATGGGGGGCACGGGGGGAAGGAACCCCCTTACGCGCCAGCTAAGGGGTTTCCTTCCCCCCGGAAAAACGATGCAGCAACGGGCCCCCTGAAAAATACCCGTTGCAAAAAAGAAAGGGACATTGCCGCGGCAACGTCCCTTTCAGGAAAGCAGAAAACGTTCTTCACTCGCCTGACTGCGAGCCTCTTCCGCCGGACAGCCGGATACGGCGCGCCGGGGAAGGATTCGGGGGAGGTTCGCTCCCCCGTATAACAATCAGGCAGACATACGGATCGCTAGCTCTTGCTCTTCTGGATTTCGTCGGCAATGGCCTGCGGCACGCGTTCGTAGTGATCGAACTGCATGGTGAAGGTGGCGCGGCCCTGCGTACGGGAGCGAAGATCGGTGGCGTAACCGAACATGGAGGCCAGAGGCACCTGAGCGCGGACGCTCTGAGCGCCGCCGGCGCGGGCTTCCATGCTCTGCACGCGGCCGCGGCGGCCGTTGAGGTCGCCCATGACGTCGCCGAGGTATTCTTCGGGCGTCACCACTTCCACGTCCATGATGGGCTCAAGCAGCACGGGAGCGGCCTGACGCATGGCTTCCTTGATGGCCATGGAGCCGGCCACGTAGAAGGCCTGTTCGGAAGAGTCCACTTCGTGGTAGGAACCGAACACCAGGTTGACCTTGATGTCCACGCAGGGGAAGCCGGCCATGACGCCGGACTTCATGGCGTCCTGAATACCCTTGTCCACAGCGGGGATGTATTCCTTGGGAATGACGCCGCCGGTGATGGAGTTGACGAACTCGTACCCCTTGCCCGGATTCGGCTCCACCTCGATGACCACGTGACCGTACTGACCGCGACCGCCGGACTGCTTGGCGTGCTTCATGTCCACCTTGGCAGTCTTGGAGATGGTTTCGCGGTAGGCAACCTGCGGCTTGCCCACGTTGGCGTTCACGTTGAATTCGCGGGTGAGGCGGTCGACGATGATTTCCAGATGCAGTTCGCCCATGCCGGCGATCAGGGTCTGGTTGGTTTCTTCGTCGCCCTTCACGCGGAAGGAGGGGTCTTCCTTGGCCAGCTTGTTGAGGGCGGCGGACAGGGCGTCGCGGTCGGCCTTGGTCTTGGGCTCGATGGCCACCTCGATGACGGGCTCGGGAATGTTGAGCGATTCGAGGATGACTTCGCGCTTTTCGTCGCAGAGGGTGTCGCCGGTGGAGGCGTTCTTGAGGCCCACGAGAGCCACGATGTCGCCGGCGCCGGCCCACTTGATGTCTTCACGCTTGTTGGCGTGCATCTTCAGGATGCGGCCGATGCGTTCCTTCTTGCCGGTATTGGCATTGTAAACGCTCGTGCCGGACTCAAGATAGCCGGAGTAAATGCGGAAGAAGGACAGGTGCCCGATGAAGGGGTCGGAGAACAGCTTGAACACCAGACCGGCCAGAGGTTCCTTGTCGTCGCAGTGGCATTCGATGGTCTTTTCTTCGTCGTGGGCGTCGTGACCCATCATGGGCGGGATGTCCACGGGAGAAGGCAGGTAATCCACCACGGCGTCCAGCAGGGGCTGCACGCCCATGTTGCGGAAAGCGGAACCGCAGAGAACGGGCACGATATTGCGGGCGATGGTGGCCTTGCGGATGCAGGAAATGATTTCCTCTTCGGTCAGGCTTTCGCCGCTCAGGTACTTGTCGAGCAGGGCCTCGTCCTCTTCGGCCACGGCTTCCATCAGCTCATGACGCTTTTCGTCGTAGAGGGCCTGCATGTCGGCGGGCACGTCTTCCACGGAAAATTCGGCGCCCTTGGTGCTCTTGTCGAAGCGGATGGCATGCCCGCGCACGAGGTCCACCACGCCTTCGAACTTGTCTTCCGCGCCGATGGGTAGCTGCAGCGGCACGGCCTTGGCGCCCAGACGATCGTGAATCATGCCGACGCAGCGGAAGAAGTTGGCGCCGATGCGGTCCATCTTGTTCACGAAGCAGATGCGGGGCACGTGATAGCGGTCGGCCTGACGCCACACGGTTTCGGACTGGGGTTCCACGCCGGCCACGGCGTCAAAGACGCACACGGCACCGTCAAGCACGCGCAGGGAACGTTCCACTTCGATGGTGAAGTCCACGTGACCGGGAGTGTCGATGATGTTGATGCGGCAGTCCTTCCAGAAGCAGGTGGTCGCGGCGGAGGTGATGGTGATGCCGCGCTCCTGTTCCTGCTCCATCCAGTCCATGGTGGATTCGCCGTCGTGGGTTTCGCCAATCTTGTGGGAAACGCCGGTATAGAAAAGGATGCGTTCGGTGGTGGTTGTCTTGCCGGCGTCAATGTGAGCCATGATGCCGATATTGCGCTGTTTGTCTACTGCAACGGTGCGGGACACGGGCTATTCCTCCAATCGGAAGCTGAGGGGGCGGGTACGAACGGACGCCGCGCCCTTGCGGGCGCGGCCATCCTGAATGAAAGGGCGTGCTTACCAGCGGTAGTGGGCAAAGGCCTTGTTGGCTTCCGCCATGCGGTGCGTGTCTTCACGCTTCTTCACCGCGCCGCCGCGGCCGTTGTAGGCATCCAGCAGTTCGGCGGAGAGCTTGGAGGTCATGCCCTTCTCGCCGCGCGAACGCGCATAGTTGATCAGCCAGCGGATGGAAAGAGACACCTGACGTTCGGGGCGCACTTCCATAGGCACCTGATAGGTGGCGCCGCCCACGCGGCGGGCCTTCACTTCCAGATGGGGTTTCACATTGTCGAGGGCCTTCTCGAAGGCGCGCATGGGGTCTTCACCCGTCTTCTCGGCAAGGCTTTCCAGCGAGCTGTAGAAAATCTTTTCGGCCGCGCCTTTCTTGCCGTCGTACATGAGACGGTTCACAAACTTGGTCACCAGACGGCTGTTGTAAAGCGGATCGGGCAGCACTTCCCTCTTGGGCACAGGACCTTTACGGGGCATGATATTCTCCTTGAGAATCTCTGTTTGCGGCGTCACCAGCCCCGCAGCGCCCCGGCGCGCATGGCGGCCTGGGTGCGTTGCATGGCGTACGCCGTGCTTACTGTAAAAAATTCCGGCTTGCACCGGCCGGAGGCGACACGACGCCTCCCGGCGTTGCCCACCATACGGGGCAACGCCCTTGCAGGGCATCCCTGCTCAGGCTTGCGCGCACGTCGCGCGACAAGACTACTTGGGACGCTTGGCGCCGTACTTGGAACGGCTCTTGCGGCGATCGGCCACGCCGGACGTATCGAGCGTACCGCGCACGATGTGGTAACGAACACCGGGCAAGTCCTTTACACGACCGCCGCGGATCAGCACCACGGAGTGTTCCTGCAGGTTGTGGCCTTCACCGGGGATGTAGGCCGTCACTTCGATACCGTTGGTCAGGCGCACACGGGCGACCTTACGCAGAGCCGAGTTAGGCTTCTTAGGGGTCGTGGTGTACACGCGGGTGCAAACGCCGCGACGCTGCGGGCAGGCCTGCAGGGCCGGGGTTTTCTTGCGCTTCACCATCGCCTTCCGCTCGATGCGGATAAGCTGGTTAATCGTAGGCATTGGTTCCTCCAATGTTGTCTCCCGCCGGGGAAATCCCGCCGGGCTTCGGCAACGGGGCCGAATGAAGCTTTGAACGGACTCCCCTACCCCACAGCCGCGAGAATGTCAAGTACCGCCCCCCTTGCCTTGCGCTCCGGCCTTTGCTAGAGCCTGTTGCCATTGATAAAGATGATATAATGTGAGGCGGCGGCACAAGGCCGCCCGTATTTCCCGCCCGCCGTCCCCGGAAATTCTCTTCCGCATCGCCGGCAGTTCCCCCTCCCTGTTTCCCGCTCTTTCAGGAGTCCGCATCATGTCCAAAAAGAAAACGCCGCGCATCGACCCGCTTTCCTGCCCCCAGCCTTCCGGCGGCGTGGACAGCCACGCCCATCTTGACGGCGAAGAATTCGACGCCGACCGCGACGCCGTCATCGAGCGCGCCGCCGCCGCGGGCGTTTCCCACATCGGCAACATTTTTCTTGATCCGCTGGTCTTTCTCGAACGCCGCCGCCTTTTCGACGCACATCCCGGCGTGTTCTTCGTTCTCGGCATTCATCCCTGCGACGGCCAGCGCTGCACTCCCGAAGCCCTCGACGCCATCCGCGCAGCCCGCGCCGCCGAGCCCCGTCTCCGGGCCATCGGGGAAATCGGCCTCGACTTTCACTGGGACGACTGCCCCCGGGAAATTCAGTACCAGGCCTTTGCCGCCCAGCTCGACCTTGCCCGCGAGCTGGCCCTGCCCGTGGTCATTCACTGCCGCGACGCCGAAAACGAATGTCTCATGACGCTGGAATCCCGCAACTTTCAGGGCTACCCGCTCCTCTGGCACTGCTTCGGCGGCGGCCCGGCTCTGGCGCGCCGCATCCTGCACAACGGCTGGCATATCTCCATCCCCGGGCCCGTCAGCTACCCCGCCAACAGCGCCCTGCGCGAGGCCGTCGCCCTCATTCCCGAAGACCGCCTGCTCCTCGAAACCGACGCCCCCTATCTCTCGCCCGTGCCCTGGCGCGGTACGCGTAACGAATCCGCCTACACCGTCTTTACCGTCCGCCATATGGCCGAAGCCCGCAACGCCGACCCCGAACGCCTCTGGCGCATTTGCGGCGACAACGCCCGGAGATTTTTCGGTATTGATTAGAAGAGGCCGTTATTTGAGGGGGAAGAAACCCCTTTTGCTCGCGGCAAAAAGGTGTTTCTTCCCCCTCAAACTCCCCCATCTTCCCCAAAACCCGCTCATTATCTGCGACACCGGGAAAACAATCTTTCGAGCCTGAACTCTGACAGACCGGCCCCTGATATTTTCAGGGCCATGCCCGCTGTCACGAATGCAAAAAGGAGTTCCCCCACATGACCGAATCACACAGCGACGACGCGCAGGACTGCTACTGGCTCGGAGATAAATATTACTTCGGCAAAAACGTGCTGCGGGACTACGACAAGGCCCGGCAGGAGTACGAGCGCGCCGCCGCGCTGGGGCATGCCGAGGCGCAATACAGCCTCGGCGTCATGTACCACTGCGGCAAAGGCGTGCCGCTGGACTATGACAAGGCCCGCCAATGGTACGAAAAAGCCGCCGCACAGGGCTTGCGGGCCGCACAAAAGAAGCTCGACGACATGGACGTGCGGAACCTGTATCAGCGCGGCGAGAAGTACCGCCTCGGCGAAGGCGTGCCGCAGGACGACGCCGGGGCCTGCCGCGAATACGCACAGGCCGCCGCGCAGGGCCATGAAGAAAGTCTGCGCCTTCTGCAACAGTTCGCGGAACAGAATGTCGTCGCGGCGCAGCGCTGTCTGGCAATCCTGTACAGACGGGGCACAGGCGTGCCGCGGGACGGCGATACCGCCCGCCGGTGGTACGAAAAAGCGGCCGCGCTGGACGATGCCGAGGCCCGGTATGAACTCGGCGTCATGTACGACGACGGCGAAGGCGTGCCGCAGGACTACGACAAAGCCCGCCAATGGTATGAAGACGCGGCCGCGCTGGGGCATGCCCTTGCGCACTACAAGCTCGGCGTCATGTATCAGTACGCCAGAGGCGTGCCGCAGGATTACGACAGGGCCCGGCAGTGGTACGAAAAAGCCGCCGCGCTGGGGAATGCGCACGCGCACTTCAGTCTCGGCATCATGTACTACTGCGGCAGAGGCATGCCGGAAAGCTATACGAAGGCTTCCCGCTGGTATGACAATCCCGCCGCGCAAAAAGACAGCGAGGCGCGGCACAGCGTCAACAACATGCTGCGGCAGCTCGCGGAACAGGGCGTTGCCGAGGCCCAGTGCAATCTGGGCGCTCTGTACGAATGGGGCAACCACATGCCGTGGGATTATGAGACGGCCTGCTGCTGGTATGAAAAGGCCGCCGCACAGGGCGATGATGTCGCGCAGTATAAGCTCGGAGAAGCGTACTACTACGGCAGAAGCGTGCCGCAGGACTACGACAAAGCCCGGCAATGGTACGAAAAAGCCGCCGCGCAGGGGAATGCCGACGCCGCGTTCAGCCTCGGCTCTCTGTATCAGGCGGGCACGGGCGCGCCGCAGGACTACGCCAGGGCCGCCTTCTGGTACAAAAAAGCCGCCGCACAGGAACAGATCCTCGCACAGTTCAGCCTCGGCATCCTTTATTACTACGGCGAAGGCGTGCCGCAGGACTACGCCGAGGCCGCCCGCTGGTATGAAAAAGCCGCCGAACAGGGCGAATACACCGCGCAGTATAATCTGGCCGACATGTACTGCAAAGGCGAAGGCGTGCCGCAGGACTACGACAAAGCCCGGCACTGGTACGAAAAAGCCGCCGAGCGGGGATATTCCGACGCGCCGCGGATTCTCGGCGACATGTACTACGAGGGGCTGGGCGTGCCGCAGGATTACAACATGGCCCGCCAATGGTATGAAAAGGCCGCCGCACAGGATGATGCGGCCGCGCAGTACCGCCTTGGCACAATGTATCACAACGGCTGGGGCGTGCCGCAGAAGTTCCGCACGGCCCGCGGGTGGTACGAAGCAGCCGCCGGCCAGAACCATGCCGACGCACAGAAAACCCTCGGCGACATGTACCGCTACGGCGAGGGCATAAAGCAGAACGACAAAAAAGCCTGCCAGTGGTACAAAAAAGCCGCCGCGCAGGGACACGAAGAAGCCCAAAAAGCCCTGAACGCGCTGAAGGGCTAGAGCTTTCACCATTGAAAAAGGTAAAACGCTCCAACAGCCCCAGACTTCCGTTCCCATCCCAAAACAAAAACGCCCGTCTTTTTGACGGGCGTTTTTGTTGTACGGGTACGAACTCGGTTTCCCGCTGCCTGTCAGGGCTGTGCAGGACGCCGCACAAGAGTGCCCACGGATTCCCCTCACGAAACCGGCACGCGGCAGATCCAGGGGACGGTCGCCACAGGGAAAGCCCCGGCGACCCCGCCCCCGTTATCCTCCAGAGCAAAGCGCGCTGGGGAAGGGATAGGGGGCCTGGGGGGAAGGGAAACATCTCCCGCGCCAGCGGAGGGGTTTCCCTTCCCCCCGGCTCTCAAACATTGCAGCGTCTGGCGCTAATGCTCCAGCGCGGCATCGTTGCCGCCGGCCTTGAGCAGGCTGCCCATATGGACGCGGGCCAGTTCCAGTTCGCCGCTGCTGACGGCGGGCATGTCGCCCGGGCGGGTCGGCATGTCGTTGCCTTCGGCCAGAATGGTCACGGCGGCGGCCATACGGCCCATGACGCAGAAGAAGCGGCGCGGGTCCCAGCCTTCGTTCTTCACCCAGGCGGCAGCCTCGGGAGAATAAAGGAAGTCCGGCCTGCCCTTGCGGCGCACGGGATGCGCTTCTTCCTTGTTGTCACGCGCCCATTGCCGGAAACGGGGCAGCAGCTCCACGAAGCCGAGCACTTCCTTTTCCGTCACAGGCGGCTGCTTGTCATAGACCGATACGACGGCCTGCCGCGCGGCGGCCTGTGCCGTCTGGGCGCATGGCGGAATCATGCCGCCGACGACCAGCGCCAGCAGCAGCGCCAGCGGCGCGCCCGCAGGAAACATTCCCATAGAATCCTCGTTGTTAGTAATTCACCGCGCTGATTTTCGAGAGGCGATCCATATTGTGATAGGATTCCACATAGCGCAGGGTTCCCGTCTTGCCGCGCAGCACCAGCGAGTGCGTCACGGCATGGCGCGCGCTGTAACGCACGCCGCGCAGGAAGTCGCCGCCGGAAATACCGGTGGCGGCAAAGAAACAGTCGTCGCTCTTGACCAGATCGTTCACGGTCAGCACGGCGCGCATATCAATGCCCGCATCGACGATGGCGTCCTTTTCCACATAGGACTGGGGGTCCAGACGCGCCAGCATCTGCCCGCCCATGCCCTTGATGGCGCAGGCCGCCAGCACGCCTTCGGGCGTGCCGCCCGTGCCCATCATGATGTCCACCTCCGAGCGGGGATCAACGGCCATGAGGGCCCCGGCAACGTCGCCGTCCGAATGGAGCTGAATGCGCGCCCCGGCCTTGCGGATTTCCGCAATCAGATTCTGATGGCGGGGCTTGTCCAGCACAAAGACCACAAGGTCCTTGACCTGCTTGCCCATAGCCGACGCCACGCGCGACAGGTTCACGTCCACCGGAGCATCGAGGTCCACCACGTCGCGGGCTTCGCGCGAAACCACCAGCTTCTGCATATAAAAGCTGGGGCCGGGGTTGAACATGCTCCCGCGCGGGGCCACGCCCACAACGGAAATGGCATTGGGGCGGCCATAGGCCAGCAGGCTCGTGCCTTCCACAGGGTCCACGGCCACGTCCAGCTGCGGCCCGTCGCCGATGCCGACCTTTTCGCCATTGTACAGCATGGGCGCGTGGTCCTTTTCGCCTTCGCCGATGACGACCACCCCGTCCACATGCAGGGTGGAAAAGCTCACGCGCATGGCGTCCACCGCCGCGCCGTCTCCGGCCTCCTTGTCTCCGCGCCCGAGCCAGCGCGCCGACGACAGGGCCGCCGCTTCCGTGATGCGTACAATATCAAGTGCCAGATTTTTCTCCGGTGCTTCAGGCATGACTTCCTCCGTCTGCTGCGGGATTCAAAAAGAAATTAAAGACTACGCCAGTCCCGCCGCGCTTTCAAGATGCTCCGGCCCCGCTTACCCGGCCTTGCACACATCCACCCACTGCCCGCCGGTCACCCGCTCCAGCTCGTCCAGATGCAGCTCCACGGCATTGTTGGGCGCGCCCGCGGCAGGGTACACAGGATCAAACGCCCGCAGGCTCTCGTCCAGATACACCCGCACCCCCTCCGGCAGCGCAAAGGGACAGACGCCCCCCTGCGGATGCCCGATCAGCTCCTCCAGCGCCTCCCCGGGAATAAACGCCGCCTTCTGATGAAAACAGTCCTTGAACTTGCGGTTGTCCAGACGCGCCGTCCCCATGACAACCAGCACCACAGGCCCCTCCTTCGTCCTGATGGAAAGGCTCTTGGCAATACGCCCCGGCTCACAGTCCAGCGCCTGCGCCGCCAGCTCCACCGTCGCGCTCGAAACAGAAAACTCCCGATACCGCTCCGCCAGCCCGAACGCCGCCAGCTGCTTCTTTACTTCCTCAACGCGCATGCGCCTCTCTCCTCCCGTTTTATGGCTCCTGATGATTCACTGGGGGAAGGGGAACCCCCTCTGCTAGCGCGAGAGGGGGTTCCCGGCAGATTGTACTCAGAAAGTTAACAGAGGGCTTGCTCAAAAAAGAAAGCCCCATGACAGTTGTTTTGCACACAATAAACCTCAACAACGAGGAACTGTCATGGGGCAAAGCATCTTACCCAAATTCAC
>DXFI01000153.1 GCA_019114565.1 Candidatus Desulfovibrio intestinigallinarum
AAAGGTGAAACGCGAGGCGGCGGCACAGCGCCGCCCGGCCCAAAGTGAGCGGAAAAACCGCGCTTTTTCCGCGAAACGACAGGCCGTATGGTTTGAAATGCGAAGCATTTCAAACTGAAAATGCTCTAGAAGATGAAGCCCCCTTTTTGCCTGCGGCAAAAAGGGGGCTTCCCTCAAGTCAGCACGTAGTGCGTTCCGGGCCTAGAAGAACTGGCCCATGCTGAATTCGACGCGACCGTTTTCCCGTTCCTTGTCGTAGTCCCTGACAAGGGGGATGCCGTAGGCGATACGCAGGTCGCCCATGGGCGACCGCCAGCGCAGTTCGAGGCCGGCGCTGGCCACGAGGTACTGGTCGAGATCGCGGCCCATGGTGCGGGAGTCGATGTTGAAACCGCCGTCGATGAAGGGCACCAGAGCGAGGCCCAGTTCCTTTTCAAACGTCCAGATGTATTCCAGGTTGGCTACGCCCATGCGGTCGCCGCCGATCTGGTTGTCATACGTGTAGTTCTTGTCGCGCGGCGACAGGTCCGTATAGGAGTAGCCGCGGATGGTGTCCATGCCGCCGATCCAGAAACGCTCGAACACGGGCACACGCTTGTCGGAGTTTTCGAACACGCCGCCGAGACGCAGACGCAGGTGGAAGGTGTTCTGCGGGTTGAAGGACAGGAAGCCCTGCCAGTCGGCCACGGCCTTGACGAAGTTGTCCGTGCCGCCGAGGCCGCCGCCGCCGTATTCCGCCCAGATGCGGCTGATGGTGCCGCGGGTCGGCCGGTCGCGGGCGTCGGTGGTGTCGCGGGTAAGGGACACGGAAACGGCGCTGGTCCAGTTGTCGCCGAGGTAGTCGGAGATGTAGGGGGTGGTGTCCTCTTCGATGTCGTAGAGCTTGTAGCGTTCCAGACGGTAGCCGATGCCGACGCTGGTGTATTCGCCGATGGGATAGGACAGGCGGATGTTGTCGCCCGCGGTATCCTTGGTGAAGTTGTCCCAGTAGTCGTGCATGTAGTAGAGGTCGTTGGCGACGGACAGGTCGGTGTCGTAGACGCGGGGGTTGGTGAACGACAGCGTGCCGCTGGTACGACGCCACGAGAAGAAGCCCGCCAGCTGCAGCCAGTAGCCGCGGCCGAAGAGGTTGCGCTCCATGATGCTGGCGGAGAGGCCCACATCATAATAGGTGGAGTAGCCGATACCGCCCATGACGGCGCCGGTGTTGTCTTCCTTGACCTTGATCTTGAGATCGACCTCGTCTTCCTTGCCGGTGGGCACCAGTTCGGTGTCCACGGAGGTGAAGTAGCGCAGGCGGTTGAGGCGTTCCGTGGAGCGGCGCAGCTTGGCGCCCTCGTACATGTCGCCGTCGCCGAGACGCATTTCGCGCAGGATGACGTTGTCGCGGGTCTTGACGTTGCCGTCCACAGTCAGACGGCGTATGAAGATTTTCTGTTTTTTGCTGATCTGATAGCCGATGTCCACCAGCGGGGTTTCGCTGCCCTCCACCTTGAGCAGGCGGGTGTCCACTTCGGCGAAGGCGTAGCCCTGATCCGCGTAGTAGTTGGTCAGGCGCTTGCTGTCTTCCTGCATGACGGAGACGGAAAAGTATTCTTTTTCTTCACGCCAGTCGTCCATGCCCACGACCTTGAGCATTTCCTTTTCGTCGGCGATGACGTCGCCGAGGAACTTGACGTCGCGTATCTTGTACTGCGGGCCTTCGTTGACGGTGAAGATGACGTGAATACCGTCTTCTTTATATTCCACCTCGGGAGCGGCCACCTGAATATCCACAAAGCCCTGGCTGAGACCGAAGGCGGCAATGGCGTTGGTGTCGCGCTCAAGGTATTCTTCCTTGAGCACGCCGGAACCGGTGAACCACGAGAAGATGCCGCGGGTCTTGAGAGCCATGTACTGATCGAGATCGCCGCGGTTGATCTTGTCCAGACCGTTGATGGCGACTTCGGTGATGTAGAGCTTGCTGCCTTCCTCCACGGTGATCACGAGCACCGCGCTCCGGCCGTCGTTGCGGGGATCGAGGCGATAGCTGGACTTGGCCAGGTAGTAGCCGTCCTTGCGGTAGAGTTCGTTGATCTTCTGGAGGTCGTCGGCAATGAGCTGTTCGTTGAGGACGTTGCCGGACTTGGTGCCCATGGCGGCGAGCACGTCTTCGGTGTCGATTTCCTTGTTGCCTTCCACAATGACGTTGTCGATGCGGGGCTTTTCCGACACGGCAAAGACCAGCACGGGGCCTTCCATAAATGCCTGCACGTCATTAAAGTAGCCCATTTCCCAGATGCGCTTGACTTCCTCGTTGATGGCGTCGGCGCTGGGGGTGTCACCCTTGCGCAGCGTCAGGCGCATGAGAATGACGTCGGGGTCCATGACCTTGAGGCCGCGCACCTGAATGTCGCCGATGGCGTTGCTGGCGGAGCCCATGGGCACGAAGGAGGGCGTCCGGCCCGAACCGGCCTGCTCGGCGGCCGTCGTGACCGGCGCGGCGGGAGCGGGCGTTGCGCCGAGCGTCGAGGCGGCCTGTCCGGCCAGTTCCGCGGCGCAGGCCCCGAGATCCAGCAGGGAGGAACGCTCGAAGGCGGCGGGAGCGGCCTGGCCGCCGTTGACCGGCACAAGGCGGGTATCCATGGAGAAGCCGCCGCCCAGCTGATTGAAATTGCCGTAAATGACCAGATCCGCGCCGGCCGTTTTGCCCAGCTTGCGGGCCTTGGCCAGATCGATGACGCCGCCCTCGGCGGCAAAGATGGAGCGCGCCCGGCTCAGGGGCACGGGCTTGAGGCCGTGCGCGGACAGCTGATCAATGATCTGCTGCGGCACGTCCTGCGCGGCGTTGGGCATTTCGGGGCCTGCATTGACCTGGAAGGGCAGCACAAGCACCGTATTGCCGGCGGCGAGCGTCTGTCTGTCCGGGAGGGCCAGCAGGCAGAGCAGCGCCAGTGCCCAGACAAGAGGCCATTTACGCGTAAGTCTTTTCATATAGCGTCCCCGCTCTGAGTTCGAGAGCGCGGCCCAGAGAGGCCGCAAGTTCCTGATTATGCGTCACGACGACAAGCGTCATGCCCAGATCGGCATTGAGGCGGGCCATAAGCTCGCCTACCTGTGCGCCGGTGCTTTCATCGAGGTTGCCGGTGGGTTCGTCGGCCAGCAGCACCCGCGGACGCAGCAGCACGGCGCGGGCAATGGCCACGCGCTGACGTTCGCCGCCCGAGAGGGTGGATACCTTGCTGCCCATGCGATGGGCAAGGCCCACGCGCTCCAGCATGTCGCGCGCTTCCGGCAGCACATCCTTCAGACGCGCGCCGCTGATGAGCGCGGGCATGGCCACGTTTTCTTCGGCGGAAAATTCCGGGAGGAGGTGGTGGAACTGAAAGACGAAGCCCAGCGCCGTATTGCGGAAGTGCGCGGTCTCGTCGGGCGTAAGCGAGGCGAGGTCGCGTCCTTCGAACAGGACGGCGCCGTCTGTTGGAGTATCAAGCGCGCCCATAAGATGCAAGAGCGTGCTTTTGCCCGAGCCGGAGGTGCCGACGATGGCAAGGCTTTCGCCTTCCTCCACGGTAAAGGAAATATTCTTGAAAATTTCCAGATGTTCCGGCCCGCTGAAGCGTTTGCCCACATCGCGGAATTCATAGATGGCGGTCATATGGTTATTCGTAGCGGAGGGCTTCGGCGGGTTCGAGGCGGGAGGCCTGCCGCGCCGGATAGAGGGTGGCGAGGAAGCAGAGCAGCATGGCGCTGGCGCCGATGATCAGCACGTCCGACCAGGTGATGATGATGGGCAGATGATCGAGCGTGTAGACGTTTTCGGGCAGCTTGATGAACTGATAGCGCTTGAGCGCCCAGCCCAGGGAAAGGCCCATGGCGTAGCCCAGCATGGTGCCGATGAAGCCGATGATGGTTCCCTGCAGCATGAAGATACGGCGGATGGTGCGTCGGGTCGCGCCCATGCTCATGAGAATGGCGATATCCCGCGTCTTTTCCATCACCAGCATGACCAGCGAGGTGACGATGGAGAAGGAGCCGATGAGCACAACCATGGTCAGCAGGATGAACATGCCAATCTTTTCCAGCTTGAGAGCGGCAAAGAGATTGGCGTTCATCTCCATCCAGTGACGCACATAGAAGGGATAGCCCAGCGTCTCGCTCAGGCCGGCCGCGATTTTGTCGGCGGCAAAGAGATCGTCCACCGTCACTTCCACGCCGGTCAGGAAGCCGTCGGGCAGTCCGAGGGTGTCGCGGGCCGCGGCGAGCGTGACGAAGGCCAGCGAGGAATCGTACTCGTACATGCCGGTCTTGAAGATGCCGCGCACCACAAAGGGACGGATGCGCGGCTTGAAACCGGATGCGCCGGACTCTCCCGAAGAGGAGAGCATATTGATCCGGCTGCCCACGATGAGCCCCAGACGGCTTGCCAGTTCGTCGCCGATGATGATGCCGGGCGTGCCTTCCTGTTCCAGATCGGCCACCGAACCGGCGCGCAGCTGCTGCAGCATGGTCACCACGGGGGCCGCCGTCTGCGGATCGATGCCGCGCAGGATGATGCCCTTGACCCCCCTGCCGGAGGAAAGCATCACCTCGCTGTAGATGAAAGGCGTGGCGCCCGTGATGTGCGGGGCCTTGCCGGCGCGCTCCGCTATGTCGGGCACGTGCTCGAACGCGTTCGGCGTATGAGCCATGACAATGGCGTGGGCATTGGCTCCGAGAATCTTGTCGCGCATGTCGGTGGTCAGGCCGTTGTATACGCCCAGGACCACCACAAGCGCGCCCACGCCAAGGCCGACGCCGAGAATCGACATCAGCGAAATGATGTAGATGAACGTCTGCTTGCGCCGGGAAAAAAGATAGCGCAGCGCGACGAAGGTTTCAAAGCGCATGCCCATTGATGCTTAGAACTCCGGGCGCAGCAGCGGGAAGAGGATGACTTCGCGGATGGAGGCGGAGTCCGTCAGCAGCATGACAAGACGGTCGATGCCCATGCCCAGACCGGCCGCCGGCGGCATGCCGTATTCCAGCGCGCGCAGGAAGTCCTCGTCCATGTTGTGGGCTTCGTCGTCGCCGGCTTCCTTTTCGCGGACCTGATCCTCGAAGCGCAGACGCTGATCCACAGGGTCGTTGAGCTCGGAGAAGGCGTTGGCCAGTTCGCGCCCGGTGATGAAGAGCTCGAAACGGTCCGTCAGGCCGGGATTCTCGTCATTGCGCCGCGACAGAGGCGAAATTTCCGTGGGATAGGCATAGATGAAGTGGGGCTGCACCAGACGGGGCTCCACGTCGATGTCGAACAGCTTGGCGTGCAGCTTGGGCAGGCTTTCGCTGTCGGCGGCCTTTTCGCCGCGTTCGCGGATATAGGCCTTGACCTTGCTGTAGTCGTTGTAGAATTCCGGCGTATGCCCGCCGATTTTCTCCAGCGACTCGTAAAAGGTCATGCGCGTCCAGCGGCCGGGGGTGAGATCGATCATTTCGCCCTGATAGGGCACGACGGTCGTGCCGCAGACCATCTGCGCCAGATGGCCCACCAGCTCTTCCGTGAGGTCCATCAGATCCTTGTAGGTAGCATAGGCCCAGTAGAATTCGCAGGTGGTGAATTCGGGATTGTGGCGGGTGTCGATGCCTTCATTGCGGAAGTTGCGGTTCAGCTCGAAGACCTTTTCAAAACCGCCCACCAGCAGGCGCTTGAGATACAGTTCCGGCGCGATGCGCATGTAGAGCTGCAGGTCCAGCGCGTTGTGCTGCGTCACAAAGGGCTTGGCCGCCGCGCCGCCGGCAATGGGCTGCATCATGGGCGTTTCCACTTCCATGAAGCCGCGATCTTCCAGGAAGCGGCGGAATTCCCGCACAATCAGGCTGCGCTTCTGGAAGATTTCCCGCGTGCGCGGGGTCACGATCAGGTCCACATAGCGCTGACGGTAGCGGGTCTCGGTATCCTTGAGGCCGTGATACTTTTCCGGCAGCGGACGCATGGAACGGGTAATCAGCTTCACCGTGCGGCAGTTGATGGTCAGTTCGCCCGTCTTGGTGCGGAACAGATGGCCGGACACGCCCACGATATCGCCCACGTCCAGCTTCTTCACCATGCTGTAGACGTTTTCGGGCAGGTCTTCGCGCGTGGCGTAGCACTGAATATTGCCGCTCTGATCCTGAATATGGAAGAAGAGCACCTTGCCGAACGAGCGCAGCGAGACGATGCGGCCCGCAATGGCCACGACGTCGCCCTGTGCGTCCAGCTGTTCTCCTTCCAGATCCCCGAAACTGTCCAGAACCCAGCCCACGGAGTGTTCTTTGCGGAAGTCGTTCGGGAACAGGGGGACTCCGGCGTCCAGCAGATCGCAGGCTTTGACCACGCGATTCTTGATGACCTCGTTCAGGGCGTCGCGTTTGGCGAACCCCTCAAGCATGGGCATGAAGTAGTCCACATGGGCGGACTTGGTGTTCAACTTGATCCTAGGCTTCTTGTTCTTTTCCCGATCTTCCACGATAACGCTCCTGGCGGGCCTTCGGCCCGGCGATGCCTTGAGATTGAATGGGTGAGAATATTCCAAGCAGCCCTCTCCGTCAAGGCGGGCCGCCTCCGTCCCGTCACCCTTGAAGACAAGGGGCTTTACGGCTATGGTATCGCCGCCTTACGTGAAAAAGGGGCCTTCGTTGCGGCATGTCGTTTGCCGTATCTTTCACTTCGACCGCGCTCCTGCGCGCGGCATCCGCCCTGCGGGCCAGAGCGTTTTGCCTTTGTAAAAGGCGAAACGCGAGGCGGCGACACAGCGCCGCCCGGCCCAGAGTGAGCGGAAAAACCGCGTTTTTTCCGCGAAACGACAGGCCGTATGGTTTGAAACGCAACGCGTTTCAAACTGAAAATGTTTTATTATGCAAGGAACACCATGAAAAACTTCACCATTTCTTTCCTGGGCCGCGACTGCCCCGGCGTTGTCGCCACGGTCAGTCGCACTCTCGGCGAATCCGGCTGCAATATCATGCAGCTTTCGCAGACCATTCTTTCCGGCGAATTCGCGGCCATTTATATTGTTCAGGCCCCGGATACCCTCGATCCGGAAGCCCTGCGCCGTTCGCTCGGAGTCGCGCTCGAAGCGGAAAATATGGATATGTCCGTACTGGTGCGCCCTGCCACCGAATCCGCCTGGGGCAAGGACGAAGTCTGTCAGCCCTTTGTCGTCACGGCCGACGGCCCGGATCATCCCGGGGAAATCGCCGCCATGAGCCGCGTCTTTGCGCGCCATAACGTCAACATCGAAAATCTCAAGGCCGTTCTCGGCGAAGGCGGCAGCAATCACGCCCTCTTCGTCTTTGAAGTCATGGTCCCCGACCGCGTGGACATCGGCCGCCTGCGGCGCGAGCTCATCAAGGAAGGCAGCATGCATAATCTGCGCGTGGGCGTGCAGCATCGCGATATTTTTGAAGCCATGCACCGCATCGTCAGCGTGTAGCCCGGCGTCCCTTTCCGGCGTTCGCCCGCGCCTCCCGTCACGAGGGGCCGGGCTTCCTCCATTTCCGGCAGGCAGCTTTTCCCGCTCCCGGAAATATTCCTCGAACATCCGTCCCCGACGGTCTGCCGGGGGCTCCGTCCCCGTTGAGCCCGTCGCATGAAGGAATGATACATGCTTTCTGAACGCGAAGTCATCAGCACTCTGAACATGCTGCGCACCGAGCATCTCGACGTGCGCACCGTCACCCTCGGCGTCAGCCTTTTTGACTGCGTGAGCCACGACATAGAGCTCTTCATCGCCAATGTGAAGGACAAAATTCTGCGTCACGCGGCCCAGCTCGTGCGCGTCTGTGACGAAGTGGGCGACAAGTACGGCATCCCCGTGGTCAACAAGCGCATCAGCGTCAGCCCCATTGCCGTGGTGGCCGCGCCCTTCGGGCCCTCCGGCATGGTGCGCGTCTGCCGCGCCCTTGACGACTGCGCCAAGGAAGCGGGCGTGGACTTTCTCGGCGGCTTTTCCGCCCTTGTGGAAAAGGGCTTCGCCAACGGCGACCGCGCGCTCATCGAGGCGCTGCCCGAAGCCCTGACCACCACCGACCGCATCTGTTCTTCCATCAACGTGGCCTCGTCCCGCAGCGGCATCAACATGGACGCCGTGTCCCTCATGGGCGAGCAGATTCTCAAGGTGGCTCAGGCCTCCGCTGATCGCGGCGGCATCGGCTGCGCCAAGCTCGTGGTCTTCGCCAACATTCCGCAGGACGTGCCCTTCATGGCCGGGGCTTATCTCGGCGTGGGCGAGCCCGACGTGGTCATCAACGTGGGCGTCTCCGGCCCCGGCGTGGTCAAGAAGGCCATCGACCGCGCTCTCGGCGCGGGCGTCAACGCTCAGGGCCAGCCCCTGACCCTGCTCGACATTGCCGAAGTCATCAAGCGCACCGCCTACAAGGTGACGCGCGTGGGCGAAATGATCGGCACCGAAGTGGCCCATCGTCTCAATCTGCCCTTCGGCGTCGCCGACCTCTCACTCGCCCCCACGCCCGCCGTGGGCGACAGCGTGGGCGAAATTTTCCAGAGCGTGGGCCTCTCCAGCATCGGCGCGCCCGGCACCACCGCCGTGCTGGCCATGCTCAACGACGCCGTCAAGAAGGGCGGGGCCTTTGCCTCCTCCTCCGTGGGCGGTCTCTCCGGCGCGTTCATCCCTGTTTCCGAAGACTCCAGCATCGAAGCCGCCGCCACCTCCGGCCTCCTCAGCCTCGAAAAGCTCGAAGCCATGACCAGCGTCTGCTCCGTGGGTCTCGATATGATCGCCATTCCCGGCGATACCCCCGCCACCACCATCGCGGGCATCATCGCCGATGAAATGGCCATCGGCATGATCAACCACAAGACCACCGCCGTGCGCGTCATCCCCGTACCCGGCAAGGGCGTGGGCGAGGAAGTCTCCTTCGGCGGTCTCCTCGGCAAGGCCGCCATTATCCCCGTGCCCAAGGGCGACGCCTCCAACTTCATTCGCCTCGGCGGCCGCATCCCGGCCCCGATTCACAGTCTGAAAAATTAGGGGGATTTTTTCGGGGGGAAGGAAACCCCTTTCGCTGGCGCGCAAAGGTGTTTCCTTCCCCCCGCCCCCCCCATCCTTCCCCAAACGCGCTTTATCTGGAATGATGAAGCGTTCAGGCAGCCTGATCAGCTTCCCCTGAGCTGCCGTCCCCCGGCGTTGTCGGGGAGGGGGCAGGGAAATCCGAAGAAAAAGTTTCGTTCCGCTAAAACCGCCCGTCTGTTGACGGGCGGTTTTTCTTTGGGTGATGGTGTCGTGAAGGCTTCTTTATGTCATATGCTTGCGGCGAGAGTGGTTTGCCTTTGAAAAAGACAAGATACGAGGCGGCGCAGCGCCGCCCGGACAGAAGTGCGGGAAACCGCGTTTTTCCGAGAAACGACAGGCCTGAAAATGCTCAAGGGGCAGCGTGGGGGAAGAAATGAAGCAGATTCTTTTGCTGGGGCGTATTCTGGTTGTCGCGTGTCTGGCGTGTGATCTGGCGGTATTGTGTCTGGGCTGGATTCTGCCGAAGGAGCGTATCTGGTCCCTGCTGGATGCGCTGCTGGCCGGAATCGGGGTGTTGTTTTCCGCGCGGCTGTCTGTTTCCGGGGGCGTGGCGGTCATGCTGCTGGGTTTGGCGGGCATTATGGCGCTGCACTACCTCCTGATCTGGTATGCGATGGTCGGAGGGCGCGGCACAGCGCCCGTCGTTGCCCGGAACAGCCCGCCGAACGCGCCGTCCCGGCTGGGGGGACGGCCGCTTTCCGCCCTGGCGCTGCATTTTCTCTGGAACAGATGCCGGGTGACGCCGCGCGGGGTTCTGGCGGCTCTGGTTGATCTTTCCGCTCGGGGCTGCTGTTCTCTGAGCGGCGATGCCGGAAGCGGATTCACTTTCTCCAGAGCCGTCACGTCGGGCGCATCCGTCAGCGGCGAGGAAGAGGCTTTGCTGGCGGCGCTCCCGCGAAAGGTGAGTTTGAAGAAGTCGGAGGCGTGGACATGGTCCGCTGCCCGGCGCGCCTGCGAACGTTTTCTCAGAAAGGCCTATCCGTGGGGCTGGAGGTGGCATGTTCTTCCGCTGCTGCCGCCCTTTGCCGTCACGCTGTTCTGCTGTTATGCCGTATGCGACTGGGTCGGTCTGTCCGGCAGGGAAATACTGATTCTTGCGGCCTGGTGCTGCATCATGACGGCCGTGGCGATCCTTTGCTGGATTACGCTGCGGCTTCTTCGTTCCGACAGGCTGGTCTACGTCCGAAGAGGGCAAAAACTGCTTTTTGTCGTTATCCCTCTGTGCGGCCTCCTGTATTTTCTGTCTGACGCATGGATTGCCCTGCTGCCTCCGCTGCATGTCGCCCTTGTCGAGGGCATGTTGCTGCTGCCGGTTTTCGCGGGCTGCCACATGGGCGCGCCATCTTCCGAAGTGGCCGCCCTTCGCAGGGAAATAGCCGGACTGGCCCGGTATATTCGCACGGGAGAGGGAATGGACGCTGCCGCCGCTCCCGGGAGAATGCGGGAGCTTTTCCAGCGACTGCTGCCCTATGCTGTGGCTCTGGAGCTGGAGACGACGTGGCGTCGGCATTTTGCTTCCGTTCTGCCACGGGGAAATGGCGTGGTCTTTCAGGAACAGGCAACCGGCCTTGATGCCGCTGACCTTGGGGGGACGGTGTTCATTGCCTGGGATCTGATGCATGCGCTGGATTCGGCGGATGCGTCGGACACGCTTTTTTTCGGCGACGGCATCGATTTCGAGATTCCGGGAGATTACAGCGATAACGGGAGCTTCGGGGATTGTGGCGGCGATAGCTGCGACGGGGGAGGCGGATCCGGCGGCGATCACGGCGGTGACGTTCA
>DXFI01000154.1 GCA_019114565.1 Candidatus Desulfovibrio intestinigallinarum
CCCCCAACAAACAGCATTCCGCTCCTACCCCCGCGACAGCTTGAGGGCGCGGGCAACGGCTTTGCCTGCGTGTTTGTAGTCTTCGGGGGCGTTGCTCAGGCGCAGGGCGTGCGTGAGGCAACCGGCAACGCAGGCGGGTTCCTCGCCCTGTGCGCGTCGATCTCGGCACAAATCGCATTTGAAGACCTTACCGGTCTGCGGATGGCGGCAAAGGGCATGATAGGGGCAGGCGGCGAGACAGTCGCCGCAGCCGGTGCAGCGTTCGGCGTCGATATGCACGATGCCGTCCTCGTCAAGACGCATGGCCTCGTGAGTGCAGGCGGGCAGACAGTGCGGCCGGGGGCACTGGACGCAGTGCAGCAGGCCCATACGCAGCCGGATGACGCCTTCGGCATCCGGGCGGGGAGCGTCGCCTATATGACGGCACAGAGACATGGGCAGACCGTGCCACTGGCGGCAGTGAATTTCGCAGGCCTTGCAGTTGATGCAACGGCTTTCATCAAAGACAATGCTCAGAGTCGTCATCTCAGTTGTCCTTTGCGCTGGTGTCGCAGGGGGTGAGCCGTACAAAATGGGCCTGCAGGGCCAGACCGTGCGCAAGTTCGTCTTCCTGCGTAAGGCCGCCGCTCATGAAGTGCTGATCGCCAAGACCGAGGCCGCGGGCGCGGCTCTCCACCGGCAGGCTGTGCCCGAAACCGTGCAGCATGAACAGGGCTTCGGGGTGCATGCCGGACACCAGACGCACCCGAATCTGTCCGCTGTAGCCGGAGGCGGCCCGCATGACGGCGGTGTCGCCGTCGGCAAGACCCAGAGCCTGCCCGCGCTCCGGGGCTATCCAGGCTTCGTTGACGGGCAGCTTGTCGTGCAGCAGCGGATTATTCTGCGTGTGGGAATGCGTATGACAGGCATGCCGCCCCACAATCAGCCGAAACTCCTCCGGCCCGGGGCGGGCGGGGGAGACATAGGGCCGCAGGGAGGGGATACCGGCCTCTTCCCACGGCGTGAAGAGAACCTCGATTTTGCCCGACGGCGTTTTGAAAACAGGGCCGGGATTGATGGGTGTCTCGCTCAGAGACACGGCGCCATGCTGAAAATCTTCCAGACTGATACCCGTGCCTTCCAGCTGAAAGCGCCAGAGATCCTCCAGAGTGTCAAAGGCCAGCTCCGGCAGGCCAAGACGCTTGCCGAGCTGCCCCAGAATCCACCAGTCCGGGCGCGTGTCGTGACGCGGCGCGGCTGCGGGGCTGCGCATGAGAATCTGCGGACGTGCGCCGCTCTTGAGCTGGAGCAGGGAACCCCGCTCCACAAAGGAGGGCATGGGCAGCACCACGTCGCTGTACCAGGCGGTGTCCGACCAGGAGAAGGTCAGGGACACCAGCAGATCAAAATGGGCAAGGCAGGCCTTTTGCGCTTCGGGATCGGGCATGGCGCTCAGGGGGTCGTGCTTCAGGGCGATATAGGCCTTGAGGGGATAGGGCTCGCCCGTGGCGGCGGCCTGAAAGGCCTTGTGCAGCAGGCTTGAGCCGGGGGCAAAGGGCGGCTCCTTCCAGCCTACGCCGTCGGCGCGAGATTCCGCAGGGGCAGGATAGAGCGCGGCGAAGGAGCGTAAGCCCTTGCGCCCGGCATCCTTTGCGCCCGCATTGAGAATGAGTCCGCCCTTGCTGCCGAAGGAACCCAGCAGGGCGTTAATCAGGTAGGCCGTGCGGCAGGTCATGAAGGACTGGGCATAGCGGGTGCTCATCCAGCCGCCATGCCAGATGACGGCGGGAGCGGCTTCGGCAAGCTGCCGGGCCAGCGTCATGATTTCTTCGGCGTCAATGCCGCATTCTTCGGCGGCCCAGACGGCGGAATAGGGGCGCACAAAGTCGGCAAGGGCGTCAAAGTCCTTGACGCAGGCGGCCACAAAAGCGGCGTTGTAGAGCTTTTCGGCAATCAGCGTGTGGAGTATGCCGAGATTGAAGGCGAGGTCCGTGCCGGGGCGCAGACAGAGGGCGTGCGTGGCACGGGCGGCCGTAACTGTGGGGCGCACGTCCACGCAGGTCAGACGACAGCCCTTGTCCAGCGCGGCAAGTACGTTGTTGACTTCGCCCACCTTGAGCGATTCCAGCAAATTGCGGCCCTGTACGACAATATGACGGCAATTTTTGTAGTCGTAATTCCATTGCGAGCGGCCGGAGCCCGTCAGAGTGTAGGCCGCCTGATTGACGTTGTGGGCGCAGGCGTCGTCATGGTTGCAGTGATTGGGGGAGCCGAGGCCGCGCACGAGGGCTTTGCTCAGGTCCGAGTAGGGGCCGGGGCGCTCCGAAAAGAGCAGACTGCGCGGGCCGTAGGCGTCCATGATGGCCCGCAGGCGTCCGGCGGTATAGTCCAGCGCCTCATCCCAGCTTACGGCGCGCCAGCGGCCCTCGCCGCGCGCTCCCTCGCGGATGAGGGGCTGCTGCGGGCGTTCGTCATCCGCGTACAGGCCCAGACCGGCCGCTCCGCGCGGGCACAGGGCCGTGCCGGAACCCAGATGACGATTGCCGCAAATCCAGCGCGGCCCGGAATCTTCGCAGTGAATTTCTATGGGGCAGCGCGTGTTGCACATGCCGCAGAGGGAATAAACAATGGATGCAGTCATGAAATCTCCTGTTTTCGGACACGCCTACGACAACGGCGACGCTGCCGCGGGCTCTGTGTCGCGACGCAGCGTCGACAGGCAGCGGCCCAGCAGCAGCCGGGCCGGAATATAACAGAGAATAAACCAGAATACATAGCCCGGTTGCGCGCCGAACAGCGGCAGGGAAAAAGGCAGCGCGGGGCTTGCCTCAAGAAAACGCAGCTGCATCCAGGCGAGCAGCGGCGGCACGGGCCAGAGCGAGGCCAGCCAGAGCGCGCCGTTCAGGGAAAAATAGTAGCCGAACGCTTCGTGGGCCTGCCGGTTGACGGCCTTGAAAGTTTCCTTGCCCTGCTCTTGCAGGGCGCGTTCTCCAAGCTGATGGTAACGCGTCATGTCGTCGCGTAATTGTTTGAGACGCCGCGCGTGCATGCGGACGCCAAGGCGGATGGTCAGCAGCCCGAGCAGCGCGGCCTGCGCGGCCAGCAGGAAGGTGCCGAGAAAAAAGGCGGCCTCGGGCGCATCCGGCAGCCAGCGATAGGGTGCAATGCACCAGGGATCAAGACGGGCAATAAGCGAAGTCGGCAGGAACATGACGATTCTTTTTTGCGGAAAGGCGGGCGCGCTTTTTCGAGATTGGCGACGGGAATGCCCTCAGATCAGGCTCAGGACTCATTACGGTTTTATTGAGGGGGAAGAAACCCCTTTTGCTTGCGGCAAAAAGGGGTTTCTTCCCCCTCAAACTCCCCCATCTTCCCCAAAACCCGCACGCAATATACTGGCAGGCAAAGACAGAGGTTTTCATAACATAAAGTTATGTTTTGTTTTTTGCATATTAGAGCGTTTCACCTTTGAAAAAGGTGAAATGCGAGGCGGCGGCACAGCGCCGCCCGGCCCAAAGTGAGCGGAAAAACCGCGCTTTTTCCGCGAAACGACAGGCCGTATGGTTTGAAATGCACAGCATTTCAAACTGAAAATGCTCTAATCCACAGGAAAGCAGCTCTTGATAAAGAGTCCTGACCCTAACCGAAAATGCGGTAGTTGAAGAAGCCGCGCAGCACGTAGTCCGTGCCCACATAGAGGGCCAGCACGATAAAGAGGCGCTTCAGCCAGATGTCCGAGAAGAAGCGGGAAGTATAGGGGCCCACGAGCGAGCCGACGGCGATGCCCGCAAGTTCAAGGCTCACCAGCGACCAGTCAACCGTGACGCCGTGCAGCATCAGGGTGGTGATGCCGGTGATCATGCTGACAAGCACGGCCAGCGCGGAAGTGCCCGCGGCCAGATACATGGGAAGCTGGGTGATGCTGGTCAGGAAGGGAACCAGCAGGAAGCCGCCGCCCACGCCGAGGAAGGCCGCGATGGACGAGATGACGATGCCGCCGACAAAGGGCAGCAGCGGATTAAAGGAAAATTCGACGCCGCAGAAGGTGAAGACGCAGCGGGTCAGGCTGAGGCTGCACAGGCGCACGCCGGTTTCCGCCACTGTGGCGCTCTTGTCTTTGACGGACGCCTCAAAGGCCTTGGCGGCCTCCTTGGCCTTTGCCTTGGAGCGCTGTCCGGCGGGGGAGGTTTCCCAAATCAGATAGCAGCCGAGCAGGAGCACGAAGAGGCCGAAATAGCCCTGATAGGACGAAAAGTTCAGCTTGCCCGCCGTCAGCTTGACGGAGAGGAACGCGCCGAGAATGGAACCCAGCCCCAGAGCGATGCCCAGCGGCAGCACAATACGCTTCAGGCGGTAATAGCTGAAGGTGCTGAGCGCCGCGGACAGACCGGCCAGCATCTGGTTGGAGGCGCGCACGGAGTCGGTAATGGTCTTGTTGAGGGGCGTCTTGCCAAAGGATTTGGCATAGGCCCCGAGCCCGTGCACGCTCATATGGCCCACACCGGCCATCACGCCGCCAAAAGCGCCGACCGTGGAAAAAATCCACCCGACCCAGAGGGCCCAGCCGAAGGCGAGAACCATGTTGGTTTGCGGCCCCCCGGGAATGCCGAGATAGCCCGGAGTCTGCTGCATGTTGATGGTTTCCGGCGCAATGGCTATCTGCCTGGCTATGGCGTCGGCCAGAGGGCCGGAGTCGGCAGCCAGCGCAAGACCGGCGCCCAGACAGAGTGTGAGCGTGGCGGCGGCGACGCAGAACACTTTTTTCATGATTCCTCCGGTAATAATAACTATTAGTGAAGATAGCACCAGAAATTCCCGACAGAACTCTGTCGGGTATTCCTGGGTGCGTGCGTTCACACGCGAACGCTGAGACAGCGTCAGTGTAGCTGCGGGAAATGTTTTTTTCAAGCGGGCACGACAAAACGGAACGATTCGAGCCGTACCTGTTGCGTGTATCTGGAGTTCATTTGGGGAAGGGGCTTCTGCTGTCGATGCCTGTAATTTTTCTCAAACTTTTTCAGAGGTTGTACTCTGTACACCCTTGAAAAAGCGTGCAAGGGAAGGGATGGGGGCCTGGGGGGAAGGATTCCAAGAACGCCCTTTCTTCGGGGCCCTCTCGCGCAAGCAGCGACCCGACGGGCGGCCGCAGGCCGTTCCCGCCAGGCAACGCAGGAGCCTTACGGACATCGACAGCAGAGATGAGGGTTTTCCCTTCCCCCCAAATAGCCTGAAAACAGTATTAACAGCCCCTAGAGCATTTTCAGTTTGAAATGCTGTGCATTTCAAACCATACGGCCTGTCGTTTCGCGGAAAAAACGCGGTTTTTCCGCTCACTTTGGGCCGGGCGGCGCTGTGCTGCCGCCTTCGCGTTTCACCTTTTTCA
>DXFI01000155.1 GCA_019114565.1 Candidatus Desulfovibrio intestinigallinarum
AAAGGTGAAACGCGAGGCGGCGGCACAGCGCCGCCCGGCCCAAAGTGAGCGGAAAAACCGCGCTTTTTCCGCGAAACGACAGGCCGTATGGTTTGAAATGCGAAGCATTTCAAACTGAAAATGCTCTAGAAATTATTGGCAAAAACGTCTGACTATTCGGGGCTGGGTCCTCTCGCGCATGCAGAGAGCCCGGCCTTTCCGTTGGGAAGCCCGGGCGTATTGCGCCGCCACGCCCGCATACATCCGCCCACGCCTGCTGCGATGCGAAAACCAGAGCGTTTCAACTTTGAAAAAAGTGAAACGCGAGGCGGCGGCACAGCGCCGCCCGGCCCAGAGAGAGCGGAAAAACCGCGCTTTTTCCGCGAAACGACAGGCCGTATGGTTTGAAATGCGAAGCATTTCAAACTGAAAATGCTCCAGGCCGGCAGCTGCGGTAAATGAAACCTCTTCCCTTCTGAACAAACAACGACGCCAAGAAGCAAGGAGTTCATAATGACGGCACTCTGGCCCGGTCGGGGCGGTCCGACCATCAATTATATTTCCGAACCTCCCGCCCCCGAGGCCCTGCAGGGGCGACGGTCCATTGTCATTCTGGGCTCCACCGGCTCCATCGGCGGCAATACGCTCAAAGTTATCCGCGCGCATGCCGACCGCTTTCAGGTTCTGGGACTTGCCTGCGCCCGCAGTGTGTCGGCACTGGCCGCGCAGGCGGCGGAATTTCGCCCCCCCTTTCTGGCTGTGCTGGACGAACAGGCCGCCGCGGATTTGCAAACGCAGCTGCGTGAGGCGCGTCTCGACGGCTATGCGCCGGAAATCCTAATCGGCCCGGACGGTTATGCCCGCATGGCTTCCCTGCCGGAAGCCCGCATGGTGCTTTCCGCGCAGGTCGGCGCTGCCGGACTGGCCGGGACGCTGGCGGCGGCTCTGGCGGGAAAGATTATCGCTCTGGCCAACAAGGAATCGCTGGCGTTGGCGGGCGATCTGCTGCGACGCATCTGTACGGCGCGCGGCGCCGTCATTCTGCCGGTGGACTCGGAACACAACGCCCTGTTCCAGTGCCTTGCCGGGCGCGGGCAGGATGCTCAGGAACTCATCCTGACGGCTTCGGGCGGTCCCTTCCGGGGACGCAGTCGCGCCGACCTGCTGCATGTGACCCGGGAACAGGCCCTGAAGCATCCCAACTGGAGCATGGGAGCAAAAATCACCATTGATTCCGCGACTATGATGAACAAGGCGCTGGAAGTCGTCGAAGCCTATCACCTCTACGGCATTCCGGCGGACGCCCTTCGTGTGGCCGTGCATCCGCAATCCGTGGTGCATTCGCTCGTCCGCTTCCGGGACGGCGGTCTGCTGGCGCAAATGGGTCCCGCGGACATGCGTCTGCCCATCGGGCATTGCCTCCTCTGGCCGGAATGCTTATCTGTGAACGCGCCGGGACTCGATCTGTTCTCCTGCGGGCCGCTGGAATTCTTTGAACCCGACCCGGAAGCCTTCCCCGCCGTCTCGCTGGCATGGCAGGCGCTGGAGCACAGGGGCGGAACCTGCGTCGTGATGAATGCCGCCAACGAAGCGGCCGTGGAACTCTTTCTTGCCGGGCACTGCGGCTTCACGGATATTACCGATATCATCGCCGAAGTCATGGCGCGTCACGAACGGAAAACTGACTCCTGCCAGCCGTGGAGCCTGCCCGATCCGTCGGCCGGCCCGGAAAGCACGGCCGCCCATGCCTGCGAGGCCATGGAGCGCATTATTCTTCTTGATCAACAAAGCCGCGCGCTGGCACGCAAGCTGGCGCGCTCCGGAGTAAGCGAGTGCTGACAACCATTATTGCCGCCGTCATCGTTCTGGGCGGTCTGATCTTCTTCCATGAGCTGGGGCACTTTCTCGTAGCCCGCGCCCTGGGTATGGGCGTTTCGACCTTTTCCCTGGGCTTCGGCCCCAAGCTGCTGACATGGAAACACGGCAAGACGGAATATGCCCTGTCGCTGGTGCCGCTGGGCGGCTATGTGGCGCTGGTGGGCGAATACGAGGACGGCGACAAGACCTCCGAACTGCCCGACGGTTTCACCCCTGAAGAATGCTTTTCCTTCCGCCCTGCCTGGCAGCGGCTGCTGGTCGTGGCGGCCGGGCCGGTTTTCAATATCATTCTGGCCTGGCTGCTGTGCTGGATTATGGCCTACGGCTGGGGCATGGGCCTGCTGCTGCCGCATGTGGGCAAAGTAGAGGCCGGCAGTCCCGCAGCCGTTGCGGGTCTGCTCCCCGGTGACACCATTCTGCGCATCAACGGCGCGCCGATTCAGGAATGGAAGGAGATGGCCGACGCCATCAACAACAGCGGCGGCAGTCCGTTGCAGCTTATGATTTCCCGGCCGCGCACAGCCGCCGACGGCACTGTCGGCGTGACCAACCTTTCCGGCGTGGTTTCCAAGGATGCTCAGGTGCTGCAGGTCACCGTCACACCCCGCCTTTCCGTCCGCAAGAACATTTTCCGCGAGGACGAAAAGGCCTGGCTTGTGGGCATCACGGCTTCCGGCAATGTGCGGCGTGTGGAACTCGGCTTCTTTGAAGCCGCGCGCGAAGGTCTGACCCAGACCGGGCAGCTTCTGGACCTGACATGGAAGAGTATCGTCAAGCTGGTGCAGCGCGTCATCCCCGCCGATCAGGTGGGCGGCCCCATCATGATTGCCCAGATGGTCGGCCAGCAGGCGGAACAGGGACTTGTGGGCCTGCTCGGGCTGGCAGCCCTGATCAGCATCAACCTCGGTGTCCTTAATCTGCTGCCCGTTCCCGTGCTGGACGGCGGACAGATTCTGTTCTTCCTGCTGGAAATTATTTTCCGCCGCCCGGTCCCGCAGGTTATCCAGACCTGGGGCATGCGCTTCGGCGTGGTGCTGCTCGCCATGCTCATGATCTTTTCCACCTATAACGACATCATGCGCATTCTGCGGGGTTAGGGCCTGCCAACACTAAATCGTTCTTCTGGGGGGAAGGAAACCCCCTTGGCT
>DXFI01000156.1 GCA_019114565.1 Candidatus Desulfovibrio intestinigallinarum
ATACGGCCTGTCGTTTCGCGGAAAAAACGCGGTTTTTCCGCTCACTTTGGGCCGGGCGGCGCTGTGCGCCGCCTCGCGTTCCGCCTTTTGCAATGGTGAAACGCGCTGGCCAACGGCGCTTTTTAAACTAAAATTTTATTTTTAAAGTTAATATTTATTTTTTAAAAATAAAATATTTTGTCAAGTAAATTTTATTATAATTTTCCGCAGAATAACGGACGACGCCTCCGGCGCATCAGCCGGCATGTCCTGCGGCACGAAGACTGCGACGCATCATCCGCAGGGCCGCGTCCCCGTGTTCCGCGCACAGCAGGCCCGCCGCATACAGAACATATTCCGCATCAATCAGGCAGGTCGCCCGCTCCGGAAGCAGCACGTCCTCCTCTCCCGCTTTCCGGCAGGCTTCCGCCAGCACGTCTCCCGGCGCGGCATGCCCGATCAGCACGCCGCCTGTGCCGATGAGCGTTGCAACGCCCTCAAGATTCTTGCCCCGCTGTATGCTCTCCACGCCTGCCGCCAGCACGCGCTCAATCCGCCCCGCATGCCGCCGGGCAGCAATGCGCACCGCCCCGCGGGCCAGCGCATCGTCAACGCGGCGCTCCGCGGAGCTGGCCGCCAGACTCGCCCTCTGCTCTTCCCAGCGGACAAGAATCTCGTCCACCTCAGCGGAGGGCAGCCCGGCCGCCGCCTCCAGCCCTCCCGGCCCCATTTCCCGCCGCAGGCTGCCGGAAGATTCGCGCATGCCCAGATCGCCCTCCACGGTGCGCCGGGCAAACTCCTCCGGCGCGCCCACGATTCTGGCTCCCCGGCAGGGCTGCTGCCGGATATAGGAATGGATGTCCGTCGTCGCCCCGCCGACGTCCGCAATCATGAGCGGCCCCAGACCGGGCACGGCGTCCGTCCCCCGTGCCAGCAGCTCCCCCGCCGCCAGCACGGCCGCAGGCGTCGGCATGACCACCCGATCCAGCAGAGGAACGACCTTTTCCAGCCCTTTCATATTAATGATGCGGTGCAGGAACAAATCCCGGATGACGCCTCCCACCGGGCCGGATTCCATGACGCCCACCTGCGGCGTGATATTGCGCGAAATAAAAAGCTCCTTGCGGGCGCTGCCGAAAATAGCCCGGACTTCCGTCGCCGCCGCGCTGTTGCCCGCATAGACGAAGGGCGCGCGTACGGAGCTCGCCGCCAGCATTTCGGCATTGTGCCGCAGCGTCCGCACGCCGCCGCCGTCGTAACCGCCGCAGAAAAGCACGATTTCCAGAGGCAGACGCGCCAGCGCCGCCACGTCCTCTTCCGTCAGGCGGCCGCAGAATGTCCCGAGAATCTTTGCGCCTGCGCCGAAGGCGGCATTGCGCCCGGCCACGGTGCTCAGGGATGGCGACAGCCCCACGACGCCCATGCGCAGCCCGCCGGCGGCGCTGGACGACGCCAGCTTCCGCGCCGCCTCGAAGGCTCCGTCGCCCATGACGCTTCTGCATTTTTCAAAACAGCGGCGCAGGGCCACGGTCGCGTCCGTCGCCACCGTCGAAGGCTCCCGCCAAGTCAGTACGATCTCGCCCTGATGCAGCTCCGCCACGGCAACCTTGGTATAGGTGCTGCCGAAGTCCGTCAGCACGGCGTACTTTTCAGCGCCCATCGCCGCCCTCCCTGCCGTAATGCCGGAGAATGGCGGGAATGATCTTTTCCATATCGTTGTCGCAGTTGATGCCGAGCTCGCGCAGCTCCCCGCTCACATCCTCCGCCAGCAGACCGCCGTTGCGGTTTTCGTTGAGCAGGCCGCCGAAAATGCAGAAGGTAGCGCATCCCGCTTCGTCAAGACGGCGCTTCAGCTCCTGCCCGAACGACAGCGCAATCCCGTTGTAGGTGCTGATGGCCACCACGGCGCTTTCCGTTTCCAGCACGTTGTCCACAACTTCCTGCGCCGTGACATAGGTGCCGAGATCAAACACATGCGCCCCGGCCCGCAAAAAGAGCGTCTTGATCATCTCCTTGCCGTAATCGTGAATGTCCGTGGAGCCGACGACCACATTCATGCCCGCCAGCTGCTGCGAAGCATCCAGCCCGGCAAAGATCTTTTCCTGCCGCTGCTGCAGGGTGCGCACTATGTCCGTCGGGCAGACGGGGACCCGCCCCCGCAGGGCCGTCCGCTCCTTCCGGCCGACGCCGAAATGCTCCTCAAGCTGCGCCGGACCTATACTCTTGAGGCAGGCAAAGACCTCCCCCGCATGCCGGATATCGACGCCCAGATCGTCCAGCCCGTTCATGACGCGCTCGAAAAACACCCGGCCGCAGGCCACCAGCACATCCCGCCGCGCCTCGATGGCGCTCCAGTTCATATAAGGTTCCAGCAGCTGCGACTTCTCAATCATCATGTCGATGCACAAATGCGCATCGACAATTTCATCCGGCGTGGGAATGCGCTGCGCCTCCGACACCGGCACGGCGCTGACGGCATGCCCCGTGGGCTTGTGCCGCTGACAGATGGCGTCCGCCAGCGAGAAGGAACTCAGCGCCCCGTAATTGCGGCTCAGATCAAGCCCGTAATCAATGGTATTGCCAAAGGTCATGGTTCCCGGAACGCCCTTGACGTTGCCGACATCCATCGCCATGTTGAACACGATGCGGCTTATGGGATCGCTGAACAGATTGCCGTAGCTGAAGGTCATGCTCGCGCCGAGCAGCTCCTCCACAAGATACCGCTCAATCATGGCCCAGCCCACCAGATTCGCCAGATCGTGCATCTGATTGCCGTAACCGTCGTCCAGATTGGAATGCACGACGGTGCCGGGTATCCTGCCCATCAGGGCAAAGGCCGTAAGGCTGTTGACGGTGCGCTCCCGCTCCAGCTCGATGCCGGGATACTCATAGGTGAAGTAATGCGAGACGTTGCCGATGGACGTCACGCCGGCCTGAAGCCCCAGCACCGTATTTTCCAGCGCATTGGGCGCGCCGATCATGTGATCGCTCAGATGCGGCTGAATGGGCGCTATGCGGCCCAGTTCCCGCCACTCTTCCGGGGTTTCGAAAATAAGCCCCGTCCCCCGCTGCATGGAGCCCCGATATTCCGCGGGAACCCCCATGACCCAGTCAAAAATGAAGCCCATGCGCGTGATGTAGCTCCCGCGCCGCTCAAGCTCCCTGTAAATGTATTCGACATTGCGCGCCGTTTCTCCCCAGGAATTCCAGCCGATGTGCGAATGCTTGCAGATGAAGCCCTCCCGCATGGCGGCGACCTTGTACTCCCATTCGCTGCTCACGCCGTGCTTTTCAAAAAACAGCGTTTTCCCTACGGATAAGCCGTCCGCGATCTTCCCGGCCTCGTGAAAGATTGCCGCCATATCCGGCAAGTCCTTGTATTCAAAGCGCTTCGTCATGTTGAGTTGCATACGCAGCCTCCTTGTCACGGCAGGGAACAACTACAAAAGTTTAATTTTTTTAAAATTAAATTTTATCAAAACTCATGTCAACTAATTAAAAATTGTTTTTTTGCATATTTTCTTTTCTTAAAAAATGCGGCATTCTTCCTGCATACCCACAGATTAGAGCGTTTCAACGTTGAAAAAGGCGAAACGCGAGGCGGCGGCACAGCGCCGCCTCGGCCCGAAGCGAGCGGAAAAACCGCGCTTTTTCCGCGAAACGACAGGCCGTATGGTTTGAAACGCACGGCGTTTCAAACTGAAAATGCTCTATCGATAATAACGTATCTCCAAATAAAGGCCGCCTGATATGTCTGATACCTTCGCAAACACTCTGCATCGGCTCATCAAGGCAACCGGCAGCAAAAACGCCTCGGAAATGGCAAACGCGCTCGGCCTTTCTCCCCAGTCCGTCTACAGCGCGAAGACCAAGGGAAAAATTCCGCCGGCATGGATTTTTGCCGCCGCGGAACGCTTCAACGTGTCGGCAGACTGGATTTATTTCGGCCACGCCATGCCGAAGGACGCCGTGCAGCTGCCCTCGCAGCTGGCCTTCTGTCCCTTTCTGGATTCTTTCTTCAGCAGCGGGAAAAAGTTTGAGGAAATCGATCTCGCCGCCCTGCCGCGTCTGCCCTTCACACTGGAAAAGCTCCTGCGGCTCGGGCGGCCGGAAGCCATGGTCGTCATCCGCGTTTACGGCAACTCCATGTCCCCGGAGATCATCAACAACGATCTCGTCATGATCGACACCAGCATGCAGGCCATCATCCCCGGCGAGCTCTACGGCGTCGAATTTGAAAAATCCCTCTATATCAAGCGCATAGATACTCTTCCCGGGCAAATTCTGCTCAAGTGCCACGACCCGAACTTTCCCACCATCAAGATTGCCGCGGACGATTACGACAAGCATCTTTCCATCATCGGCCGCGTCGTCTGGTGTTCGCGCGAGTATTCGCCCTGCGCCGACGCCGTAGACACTCTGGAAACCCTGCTGCCGTAACAGGCGCGCAAAAAAGAAACCCACCGGCAAAGCCGGTGGTTCTTCATATGCGCCTGTAAGGCTCTGTTACCAGCAGCGCCCTAACAGGCGCATCTCGATCTGGCACGTGCATTTCTGTTACCGGCGGCCCGTAAACGG
>DXFI01000157.1 GCA_019114565.1 Candidatus Desulfovibrio intestinigallinarum
GTGGAACACATAGGCCAGAGCGGCCCAGACAATAAAGCTGATGACTTCCTTGGGATCGCCGCTGAACGTCGCGCCGAAGACCGGCTTGGCCCAGAGCAGACCGGCCGCAATACCCAGCGTGTACAGCGGGAAGGAACTCAGCATGGTAAAGGCGTTGATTCTGTCCAGCAGCGAGAGGGCGGGCATATCCTGCAGAAAGCCCTGCATGCGCTGCTTGCTCTTGATGCGTCCTTCCAGCAGCAGGAAAATGAGTCCCGCGCCGAAGCCGAGCGTGATGAAACCGAGGCTCAGGAAGAGCGCCCCGATATGCAGGGCGTAAAAGGAGCCCTTGAGCGATGCGGGAATGACGACCAGCGAGCCCAGATAGGGGGCGCTGGTGGCAAACAGCAGCAGACTCAGCGGCGCGGCAAAGAGCAGGGGGCTTTCCTGACGGAAGCGGATGCGGCAGACAATGCCGCACAGCACGACGAACCAGGCCAGCATTTGCAGATAAGCCCCGTAGCTCAGGCCGCCGGGAAGCATCTTGTGGAAGCCCAGCGCCAGCAGCAGCGTCTGGCAGACAAAGCCCGCCACGGCCAGCCATGCGCCGCAGCGCCGGGCCGCGGCATTGCGCAGCATCATGCCCGCGATGCCGGCGGCGGCGGAAGCGCCGTAGCAGCACAGGGTCAGAAGGGTGGAAGTTTCAGGCGACAGCATCGAGCAACTCCGTTATCCGGTCATGCAGGGCCGGGGGAAGCGTTTGTTCCAGCAGGGCGCGGCAGCCCGCAAGGTCGCCGCGCTCCAGACAGTCCTGGAGGGAAGACGCCGCCAGGGTGCGAAAGATGGCGGTATTTTGCCCCGTATCCATGCCGAGGGCAAGAACCAGCGGCCGCAGTTCGCCCATGAGTCGGCTCATGCGGGCGCGGGGAGCAAGCCAGGCTTCAAGCTCGCCGCGCCAGCGCCGGGCCAGCGCGGGACTCGCGCCGCCGGTGCTCAGGGCCGCTGCCAGCCGCTCCGTCCGGGCGACGGCGGGCACAATGAACGTTCCTTCCTCCGGCGCATCCACACAGTTGCAGAGCAGTCCCAGACGCGCGCACAGCGCGGCGATGCGCGCATTCTCGGCGCGGGACCCCGTGGCCGCAAAGACCAGACGGCAGGGGCGCAGATCGTCTTCCGTACAGGCGCGGGCGTGAAAGCGGACGACGTCGTGCCGCAGCAGGGCGCGCCCTTCGTCATCGTCCGGTTCCCGGAGGTCGAAAACATGCACGGCGGCAGGCGCGCAGGCCAGCAGACCGGCCACCTTGCGGCGGCCTACGCCGCCGAAACCGGCCACAAGACAGATACTGTCGCGCAGGGAAAGAAAGAGAGGATAGGCTGGAGCGTCCATGGCGTCGTGTTTCCGGTAAGATGATGAGGCGCTCGCGGCGCAGAGGAAGTATACAGATAAGACGCCGGAGCGCAAGCGGCGGAGGGTGTCGCTGTCGCGGCGCGGGGCTTCCGTTTCTTGCGTCGGGGCGCGCTCTTCTATAGGATGGCGCGCAGGTTGCGGGGGCGTCGTCCGGGGCGGACGGCGCAAGGCCGGGCAGCCGCAAGGAGTGTCATGGCGGTCAATATCGTATTGCAAACCGCCCGGTTCGGCGATCTGGTGCAGACAACGCGTCTGCTGCGGTCGCTGGAGGGGAGGGGCGAGCTCCATCTTGTGGTGGAGCGTGGTCTGGCGTCGCTGGCGCGTCTGCTTTTTCCCGCGGCGCAGGTGCATGCCCTTGCGCTGTATCCGGCGGACGAGGCCGCGCTGGCGGAGAATAACCGCGACGTTCTGCGCGAGCTGGCGTCGCTGGGGGCGGATGCCGTCTACAACTGCAATTTTTCGCCGCTCAACGCGGCCGTTTGCCGCTGCTTTCCGTCGGAGATGGTGCGGGGCTACCGGCCCGCTCCCGGCGGCACGGCGCGTTCCTTCTGGATTCGGCAGGTTTTCCGCCTGACGGAACGGCGGCGCGAAACAAGCCTTAATCTTGTGGATGTCTGGGGGCATCTGACGGACAATCCAATAGCGCCCGAGGCAGTGAATCCCGTGGCCGCGCCGGGGGGGCGCGGCATAGGCGTCACGCTGGCCGGGCGGGAATCCCGCAGATCCCTGCCCATGCCCGTGCTGGCGCAGGTCGTGCAGACGGTCTTTCAGGCGCTGGGGGGACCTCCGGTCTATCTGCTGGGCAGCGCGTCGGAGAGCCCGGCGGCGCGCAGACTGCTGCGTCTGCTGTCGCCGCGCATGCTGCAAAAGGTGCATGACCTGAGCGGCAAGACGGACTGGCCCGGACTGGTGGACGCTGTGCGCGGGCTGGACGTCCTGCTGACGCCGGACACCGGCATCATGCATCTGGCCGCCCATCTGGGCGTGCCTGTCTTTGCCTTTTTTCTCTCGTCGGCATGGTGCCATGAAACCGGCCCCTACGGCGCCGGGCATCGTGTCTGGCAAACGGATCTGCCGTGCGCTCCCTGTCTGGAGTCCGCGCCCTGCACGCGGGAGGTTGCCTGTCTGACGCCGTTTGCGGAGCGGGGGCTTCTGCGTTCTCTTGCGCTGACGCTGCGCGGGGAACAGCCCGAAACGTCGCTGCCGGGCATCCGGGTCTGGCACAGCGAGCTGGACGCCCTCGGCACAGTCTTTTGCAGCGAGGGCGATCCTGATGCCGTGGCTCGTGCGGCCCTGCGCCGCCGACTGATGGAAAAGCTCCAGCTGGCGGCCCCTCTTGCGGAAAGCCGGGAGGCGGCGGACTGGTGCGCGCGTCTGAGCAGGGAGGCGGACTGGATGCTGCCGCCCGGGAGGTATTGCTGATGGCCGATGTTTCCTTGCGTATTCTTGTGGTGCTGCCCATGTACGGCGGTTCCCTGCCCATCGGGCGCTACTGCGTCGATGCCCTGCGCGATCTGGGGCACAGCGTGCAGGTCTTTGACGCGCCCCGTCTGTATCCGGCCTTTACCGGTCTGAAGGAGCTGGGGCTCCCGCCCATGAGCACCGGGCCGCTGGAAAACAGCCTGCTGCAGGTCGTGGGGCAGGCCATCTGGACGCAGGTGGAATGCTGGCGGCCGGATTTTGTGCTGGCAATGGCGCAGGCCCCCCTGAACCGGCTGCTGCTGCAACGCCTGAAACGGGCGGGCATCCGCACGGCCATGTGGTTTGTGGAAGATTACGCCGTCTTTGATTACTGGCGCGCCTATGCTCCCCTGTATGATGTCTTTGCCGTGATTCAGAAGGAGCCCTTTGTTTCGCTCCTGCGTGAGTCCGGGCAGCCGCGCGCGCCCTACCTGCCGCTGGCGGCCCTGCCGTCCTTCCATCGGATGCCGGTGCTGACGCCGGAGGAGCAGGTCGAATACGGGGCCGAAGCGGCCTTTCTCGGCGCGGGCTATCCCAACCGGCGGCAGGCATTCCGGGCGCTGGCCGACAGGGATTTTAAAATCTGGGGATCGGACTGGGACGGCGAAACGGTTCTTGCCCGCAATATTCAGCGCGGCGGGGCGCGCATCTCGGCGGAGGAGAGCGTCAAGATTTATGCCGCCACGGCGGTGAACATCAATCTGCATTCCAGCATCTTTGCCGACAGGCTGGTCAGCGGTGGCGATTTCGTCAATCCGCGCACCTTTGAACTGGCCTGCATGGGCGCGTTTCAGCTGGTGGATCGGCGGCGTCTGCTGCCGGAGCTTTTTGCTGAGGACGAACTGGCCGTTTTCGATTCCATGCCGCAATGCGTCGAGCTGCTGGATTATTTCGCTGCCCGGCCCGAAGAGCGCGCGGCCTTTGCGGAACGGGCCCGGGCGCGCGTGCTGCGGGAGCATACCTATCAGCAGCGCATGTGTACGCTGCTGGACTATACGGCGGAGCAGCTCGGCCCGTGGCCGGAGGGCGGGCGTCCCGCACGCGCGCTGGACAGCGTGCCGGACAATCTGCGCGGCGCTTTGCCGCCCTTGCTGCAGGAACTGGGCCTTCCTTCCGATGCCCGTTTTGACGATCTGACGGCCGCTCTGCGCGCCCAGGACGGCCCCCTGCCGGACGTCGGCGTGCGTATCCTGCTGCTGGACGAGTGGCGCAAACTGCATGGACGCAAGCGGTCAAACTGAAAATGTTCCAGGGGCTGTTAACACTATTCTTACGTTGTTTGGGGGAAGGGGCCCCATCCTTTCCCCAGCGCGCTTTTCAGAGGGGACAGGAGCTTCCGACAGTTCAATTTATTTGAAATAAATTGTAAAATTGTGTTAACAGGCCCTAATGAGACGCTTTTACGGGGGAGCTTTTTCCGGTGGAAGAAGCTCCCTTTTTTTGTGTTGCAACGTGTGCGGGACGCCCGGGCGTGTCCTCTGGCTGCCGTGATGTTTTTTCCGATGGCGTCGGGGGAGGCTTTTGCGGCTGTCATGTTGTGCGAAAACATGATTATTTTGAAACTCCAAAGGGTTACATTTCAACTGTATCTGCCGGAATGTGCTCTGTAATCCCCTGCTTTGAAATGCTGCTGATGGAAATGCGGGTGCAATTTTTTGAAGAATGCTTTTTCTAAAGGAAAAAACAGAACAGTTTCTCTTTGTATACATGCTGTCTTGCAGGAAAAGTCTCTTTTTGCTATAAGAAAAGAACCGTAAATAAATCGCCGTAACTTTTGATAAAATAGTGAATGCCAAACGGGACGGCGTAATCTCGGATTGAGAGCAGGAGCGGGAAGCCGACGGCTTCCCGCGCTCTTTTTTCGTACAGGCAGCGGGGTTGTTGTCAGGGGCCTGATTCTCTGCCTGCCCGGTTCCGGGATGGCGTCGCTCCCGGATATGTACAGGAGTGAATACGGAGATGAAGGTGAGCATTCAGGCAAGGATGATCGGTTTTATTTTTGTTCCATGCATGCTCGGGCTGATCTGTCTGGGAGGACTGAGCGGCTATTTCGCAAGCGACAGCATCCACAGGCAAAATAATGCCGCCATGACGGAGATCCTTTCCCGTCAGAGCAGCGAACTCAACAATATGGCCCTGCTGACGGGGGACATCATGGAGAGTTTCGCCGGAGAGCGCTGCGTGGGAGAGCTTCTGGAAGCCGCAGCTGCGGGGACTGTTCCCGAAGACCGGCGGCAGGAGGCCATGCGGCTTATCGCCCATATGAGCAAGGTGTGCTCCACGCTGGATCAGATCGGCATCCTGACGCCGGAGGGGCTTGTCGTGGCGCATATCACGCCCGCATCCATAGGGACAAAGCGTTCCTACTTCAGCCCGGACGGCAAGGCCCATGTCATCAATACGCGCAGCGGCACAAAACGGGAAATTACCGCGGTGTTTACTGTGCCGGTCATGCGGGACGGGCAGGTGATCGGACATGTTTACGCCACAACGCCCATGAAGAGCCTCGCGGCGCGCACCATCGGTTCCTTTCATCTGTATGATCACAGCGTTTCCGGCGTCTATGACGCCCGGGGGACGGTGCTCATGCATTCGGACCCCGCCAGACAGGGCGCGGATGACAGCGGCAAGTCCTGGGTTCGGGATATGCTGGCAAAGGGTTCGGGCTTCATGACCTATGCTGATGAGGAAAAGCAGCGCCACCTCCTCTATTTTACCTCCCTGCCTGCGCTGGGCTGGACGATTATGCTTGACGTGCCCGCGGCCGAAGCCGAAGAGCCTCTGAGAACAATGCTGTATATCATTGCCGCGGCCTCCGTGCTGATTCTGCTGTGCTGCGGCAGCGTCATCATCTGGATAACCCGGGATATGGCGGGCAGCATCCATGATTTGACGTCGTTCTCCTCGCTTGTGGCGGACGGTAATCTGGAAATAACGCCCGAACAGCAGAGAATGCTGGATCGACATGCCCGGCGTTCCGACGAGCTCGGCGCTCTTTCCCGTTCCGTGGAGGCTATGGCTCGCAATATGGGCGGGATGGTGCAGCAGGCGGAGCGGAAAACGCGCGAAGCTGAACATGCGGCGCACAAGGCCAATGAAGCCACCAGCCGCGCGGAGAGCGCATCCCGGGACGCCTTCCAGGCCCTGCGGGTGCAGCATGAGGCCGCAAGCCGTCTTGAAGAGGTTGTGGCAAGTGTTTCCGCCGCTGTCACCCAGCTTTCCACGCAGATTACCTCGTCGGCGCAGGGGGCTGATAATCAGGCCCGGCGTGTCAGCGAAACCGCGACAGCAATGGAAGAAATGAACGCTTCCGTGCTGGAAGTGGCCAAAAATGCTGCCTGTACAGCCGATATTTCCGAACAGGCAAGACAGAAGGGGCAGGGGGGCGCGGAAGTCGTGCAGCAGGTTATTCAGGGCATGAGCCGCGTTAATGCCAGTTCCGAAGCGCTGCATGCCGATATGGCGGAGCTCAGTCAGAAAGCCGCGTCCATCGGCAGCATTCTGGACGTGATTTCCGACATCGCCGATCAGACCAATCTGCTTGCCCTCAATGCCGCCATTGAAGCCGCCCGCGCGGGAGAGGCCGGGCGCGGTTTTGCCGTTGTGGCCGACGAAGTGCGCAAGCTGGCGGAAAAAACCATGCAGGCTACCGGCGAAGTGGGCAGGGCCGTGCAGGGTATTCAGCAGGGAACCGCCAAGAATGCCGAAAATGTGGAATCCGCCACCGCGACAGTGAGAGAAGTCATGGAGCTGGCCGCGCATTCCGGCCAGGCGCTGGAAGAAATCGTGGCGCTTGTGGAGCAGGCTTCCGATCAGGTGCGCGGCATTGCCACAGCCAGCGAGGAACAGTCTGCGTCCAGCGAGGAGATACATCAGGCCATAGACAGCATCAACGGCATATCCGCGGCAACGGCCGAGGCCATGCATCTTTCTTCTGATTCCGTACAGGAGCTGATGCGTCAGTCGCAGGTGCTGCTGCAGCTCATTCAGGAAATGCGGCAGGAAGGCGATGCACAGGAGCAGAACGCGTAACGCCGGGGCTGCTGCCAAATCGTTTTTCCGGGGGAAGGGAAACGCCTCTCGCGCCAGCAGAAGGGGGCCCTTCCCCTCAAACCAGCGATACATAGAGCATTTTCAGTTTGAAACGCTGTGCGTTTCAAACCATACGGCCTTGCGTTTCACCTTGCGGAAGGCAGGGAAAAGAAAAGGGAACCCCTCGTTGTGCGAGGGGTTCCCTTTTGCATGAAAGAACGTTGTTGCGGCGTTACGGCTTTTCCTGCTGAGGAGCTGCCGGTTGCGCATCGGGAGTCGTCGTCTGGCCGGCCTCGGGCGCTTCCCCTTCGGGCACATCGGGGGCCGGGAGTTCCTGCTGCGGCAGCTCGGGCTCCGGAAGCGGATTTTCCTGAAGCGTGTCCGGCGCGAGGTCCTGCAGGGGCCATTCCCAGAGGACGGCGTCGGGCATAATCGGCGTGGCGACTTCCAGTGTAAAGGGCAGCAGATAGGCGATGCTGAGAAGCAGGGCCAGCGCCAGAGAGAACTTGTGGCGCAACGGCGTCTTGCTGCTGCTGACGACGGCCCAGAGAAGGGGCGGAATCAGCCAGAGCAGCAGGGGAATGCTCTGGAGCAGCGCGTCGTAACTGGTAAAGACGCCGTTCTGCCAGCGGTCATAGACGTTCAGACCGTTGAAGGCGAGCATGAGCAGCCAGAGGGCCAGCCAGGCATTGCGGGCCCAGGCCGCGCACCAGGGCAGGGTGACATTATAGTGATCCCGGCCGTAATCGTCATACTTGCGGCGGAGTACAAGCCAGAACGCGCCGAAGGCCGCAGGCAGCGCCAGAAGCAGAAGCAGACTGTAGGAAATGGGCGTCGCCAGCGGAATGAGAATATCCTGCAGCGGGGGAAGCTCCGGAACCTGCCGGGTGCGCAGGGCTTCCAGAACACTGTCCACGAGGGGGGCAAGATGCGCGGAGGCCAGGCCGAGCAGGAAGGCGGCATAGGCAAGAACAGCCTGAAGGATACCCAGCAGGAAGTGCAGCCACGGAGCCTTTTCCAGCAGTTTTGCCCCGAGAAAGCAGATGCTGGCCAGCAGCGTCGCCACGGCCAGCAGCAGCCAGGACGCCTCAAAGACCATGGATAGCTGCTGTATGGGGGCAAGGTAGAGCCAGATGCGCATGCCGATGAGCAGACCCCAGCCCAGCGTCATGCCGAGCATGGAAAGCTGCCGGGCGCACTTGCTGAAGGACTTGCGCCGCTGCCGCGCTCCCTTGCTCTGGGCAGCCGCACCGAAAAGACCGAGTCCCGCAAAGGCCAGAAAGAAGGCGGGAGGGACGGTCAGAGCAAGAATTTCCAGCGCGGTCTGCGCAAAAGGATAGGTGGCAAGAAAGTTTTGCACAGCATTCATGGCAGTACTCCGCCTGCGTCGGGATGTGTCCGCGGAAGGCAGGCCGTGGCTAATTTTTTGTCTATCTGCCCTAAATTTCAACTCCCTGCAAGATCGCTTGCATTGCTTGTACTCTTGGGGCATAACCGGGCAAGAGGGGCTTATGAAAAAATTGCAAGTATGTTGTTGTTTTGTTGGGCTTTGCCTGTTGGGCTGCAGCAGCAAGGGGGAAACCTCCGCCGCACTGGAACAAGCCGCGCAGAAAAGTACCGAGCAGCGTCTTGAACGTCTGGAAGCGCAGATGGCGACGCTGGACGAGCGCGTGGACACGCTGGGCGATACCACCTATGAGGTGCGTACCAGGAGCGGCAAGACGACGTCCATGATTGTCGTGCCGCGCGGCGCGACAGAGACGGCCGCGCCCAAGGCGGCTCCCGCTCCTGTCCGCAAGGCGACGCCCGCGCCGGCCCGTACCACTTCCCCGGTGCATGCCCGCGTCATCAATCCGGAAGCGCAGCCCGCGCCGTTCCCGCGTCCGCAGCAGGCCGCCGCGCCCGCTGTCGCCGTTGCGGCAAAGTCCGGTGCTGCGGAAAAGGCCGCCGCGCGGCCCGCGCCTGCCCGTCAGGGCGCTTCCGGCAGCATCGGCACGCCGGATCGCGTAGCCGGGCCTTCCGGCAGCATCTCGCCGGATGCTGCGGCTTCGGCCGCGCCCGCGGGCGTGCAGGATCTCGCGCTGCCGCCTTCCGAGGCTCCGGTGCCGGATGTTTCGCACCTGCGGAGTCTGGAAGAGGACAAGGTGGCGCCGCTGACGCCCGTCCCGCCGCGCGTTTCCGCAGGGCAGCCCGCGCCTGCCGCGCCCGCTGTTCCCGATGCCGGTTCCGCCGTTCCCAATATTGCCGTGACGCCCGCCGCGCCCGCTGCGCCTGCGGCTCCGGCAGCCAAGGCCGCTCCCGCGCCGCAGAAGGCGGCCCCCGCTCCCCGTGCCGCCAAGGGTGAAAAGGCCGCCTATGAGCAGGCGCTGCGCACCCTGAACGGCGGCCGCACAGCCGACGGCATTGCCCAGTTCCAGAGCCTTCTGCAACAGTACCCGCAGGGACGTTATGCCGCCAATGCGCATTACTGGATTGGCGAGGGCTATTATTCGCAGGGCAAGCTTCAGGATGCTCTGCAGCAGTTCAAGACGGTGGATCAGTCCTTCCCCCGGCATCACAAGACGGCGGATGCCCTGCTCAAGGCGGGCATGACCATGAGCCGCCTTGGCGATGCGCAGGGCGCGAAGCAGCAGTATCAGCAGGTGATTGACCGTTTCCCCAATTCGCAGGCCGCACGGCGCGCCCGTGGACTTATCCGCTAATATGCGGCGCTGCCCGCGCTGGCGTGAACTTGACGCCGAGCAGCGCAAGGAATACTGGGCCTCCCTCGCCCTCCGGCATTGCCGGGGCCTGGGGGCCCGTTCCTGTTTCAAGCTGGTGTGCGCCTGCGGTTCCGCGCATGCCGCCGTGCAGCGTAACGCGGAGTGGACGGCGTTCGGTCTGCGTCCCGAGCCCGGAGCCGCTCTGCGAAGCGGCGCATGGCGCGTGACGGCCCGTGAGGAGTGGGACGCGGCCGTGCGCCTTAATCCCCGCATTCTTCTCTGGACGGACCCGCTGTATCCGCCGCTGCTGCGCATGCTGCCGGATGCGCCTCTGATTCTTTATTGCGACGGGGATGTGTCCCTGCTGACATCTCCCTGCTTTGCCGTGGTCGGGGCGCGCAAGGCAGGCGATCAGGCCCGGGCCGTTGCCGCCCATATGGCGCAGTATCTTGCCGCCGGAGGACTGGCCGTAGTTTCCGGCATGGCGCAGGGAATTGACGCCGTCGTCCACGGGAGCGCCCTCCGGCAGATCGGCCGCAGCATCGGCGTGCTGGGAACGGGCATCGACATTGCCTATCCCCAGTCGAACAGGGGGCTGTTCGAGCGCATGCGGCGTGACGGTCTGCTGCTCTCGGAGTTCGCGCCCGGCACTCGCCCGCAGCCCGGTAATTTTCCCATACGAAACCGCATTATCAGCGGGCTCAGTCTCGGTGTGCTGGTGGTGGAAGCCGCCGAGCGATCCGGCAGTCTGATTACTGCCCGGCTGGCTCTGGAGCAGAACCGGGAGGTCTACGCCGTGCCCGGCGCGGCTCTGGACAGTCACAATTTCGGGACGCACAATCTTGTCCGGCAGGGGGCGCGCCCTGTTTTCAGCGCGGAGGATATCCTGCGCGATCTTGCGCCGCGTTTGCGGGACTACGGCGTTTCCCGGCAGCGTCTGCAGGCGCTGGGAGAGGCGGAGCGCAGCGCTGCGGCGCAAGACGAGCCCGCGGCGGCTGCGGAAGAATGCCGTCTTTCCGCTCCCTCGTCCGAGGCGCGCGCCCTTGTTCCCGCTGCGGCAGCGCCGGAACCCGGGGCCGTGCCCGCAGCGGCGGAAAGCCGCGCCGCAGATCTGCAGGGCGTTTCGGAGGAGGGCAGGCGGATTCTGGCCGCGCTTCATCGTCACGGCGCGCTTCAGGCGGATGATCTTGCGGCGGCGGCATCTTTAGAGAGCGCGGCGCTTAATGCCGCTCTGATCAGTCTGGAACTGCTGGGACAGGTGCGCCGCCTGCCCGGCGCACGCTACGAGGCCCTTGCATGAAAAAGACCCGCGCGCCCATTCGCGTCTTTCTGGATGAGGAGCTTGCCGCCGGCGAAGTGGAGGCCATCGACGCCTTTCTCCAGTGGCTGGATATTCAGAAGGGCGCTTCGGCGGCAACGCGGCGCGCTTACGGCACGGATTTGCGGCAGTTCGCACAGTTTCTTTCCCGGCGCGGCTGCGCTCTGGCCGATCCCGGGAGCATCGGGCGGCGCGATGTGGAGTCCTTTGTGGCCGAGCTGTTCCGGGCCGGAGAGGCCAAAAGTTCTCTGGCGCGCAAGCTTGCCGCCGTGCGGACGCTGTTCCGCTTCTGGGTGCGGACGGGACTCCTGGAGGACAACAGCGCCGCCCGTGTCCCCAATCCCCGGCAGGAACAGCATGCGCCCCGGCTGCTCAATGTGGACGAAACTTTTTCCCTGCTGGACGAGCCCGGCAAGGCAGCGGCCGCCATTTCGCCCGGAGAGCACCATCTTTTGTGCCGCGATCTGGCGCTGGCCGAGCTGCTTTACGGTTCGGGCCTGCGTATTTCGGAAGCCCTGCAGCTGGACGTGGACGACGTGCGCTCCGACGAGCAGGTGGTGCGCGTCATCGGCAAGGGAAACAAGGAACGTCTCGCGCCCATGTCGGATACTTCCGTGCGCGCCCTGGCCGCCTGGCTGGCGGAACGTCCGGCCGTGGCCGATCCCGGGGAAAGCGCTCTGTTCGTAGGCGCGCGCGGGCATCGTCTCAACCGTCGCGAAGCGGCACGAAGGCTGGGGCTGCTCTGCCGCAAGGCCGGGCTGGACAGAACCATTTCGCCTCACGCCCTGCGCCATTCCTTTGCAACCCATCTTCTTGATGCCGGAGCAGATTTGCGCAGCGTCCAGGAGCTGCTGGGGCATCGTCGCCTCAGTACGACGCAGCGCTATACGCAAGTGAGTCTGGACCGACTGATGCGCGTCTATGACGCCGCGCATCCCAGAGCCCACGAAAAAAAGTGAAGGAGTTTGCCATGACCACAATGAGCCTGAAATACTGCGGCGATCTGCGCGTGGAATGCACCCATGACGAAAGCGGCGCAACCTTCATGACCGACGCTCCCAAGGACAACAACGGCAAGGGCGAAGCCTTTTCGCCGACGGATCTGTGCGCCAACGCGGTGGCCGCCTGCGCCATGACCATCATCGGCATCTACGGCAAGAAGCACGACGTGGACGTGAGCGGCATGACCGCTTCCGTAACCAAGGAAATGAGCGCCAATCCCCGCCGCATCGGCAAGATTGAGGTGACCTTCGTCATGCCTGATCGGGAATTTACGGACAAGCAGAAGACCATGATCGAACGCGCCGCGCATACCTGTCCGGTCCACCTCAGCCTGCACCCCGACGTGGAGCAGGTTTTCACGTTCAAGTGGAGCAAATAGAGCATTTTTAGTTTGAAATGCTTCGCATTTCAAACCATACGGCCTGTCGTTTCGCGGAAAAAACGCGGTTTTTCCGCTCACTTTGGGCCGGGCGGCGCTGTGCCGCCTCGCGTTTCATCTTTTTTCAAAGTTGAAACGCTCTAGCCCGACTAAGAAGGAAGGGGAGCTTTTTCGACGGAAAGAGCTCCCCTTTGTTTTTTTCTGTCCACAGTGAAAAAATCGTCTGAGCACTGAATTTTTTTATTAGTAAAAACAAGATATTAAAGTTTTTGAGAAAAGTATTTTCGCAGATATCCGGCGAAAGGGTCTTGGCAAGGGGTGGTGGTTGTGCTAAAAAGAACAAAACGAAGAAACAAGGCGTATTGCCTTTTTCGTATCATCTTGAAGGAGACTGAACCATGTCCGCACTTGTTCTTGGGCACATGAACCCTGACACCGACAGCATCATTTCCGCCATTGCCGCCGCCGACCTCTACAGCAAACGCGGCTTGGACGTGACCCCCGCCGCTCAGGGCGCGCCCACTCCCGAAACCGAATTCGTGCTGAAAAAGTTCGGTCTGACCGCTCCTCAGGTCGTGTCCGATGTGGCCGGCAAGGAACTGTATCTGGTTGACTACTCCGATCTGGCCCAGGCCCCCAAGGGCATGGACAGCGCCACGGTGCTCGGCATTGTGGACCACCACAAGCTCGGCGACGTGACCACCTCTTCCCCGCTGGAAGCCTGGATCTGGCCCGTGGGCTGCACCGGCACCGTGCTGAAGAACATGTATGACTTCTACGGTGTGGAAATTCCCAAGGCCATCGCCGGCGGCATGCTGTGCGCCATCCTGTCCGACACCGTGATGTTCAAGTCTCCCACCTGTACCGAAGCCGACAAGAAGGCCGTGGAAGCTCTGGCCAAGATCGCCGGCGTGGCCGATGTGATGGCTCTGGGCATGGAAATGTTCACCGTGAAGAGCGCCGTTGACGGTGCCTCCATGAAGGACCTTGTGTTCCGCGACTACAAGGACTTCGACATGAACGGCAATAAGGTCGGCATCGGCCAGCTCGAAGTGGTGGATCTCTCCATCCTTGACAAGGTGAAAGCCGGTCTGCAGGACGAAATCGCCAAGGTGAAGGCCGAAGGCCGTCACAGCGTGTTCCTGCTGCTCACCGACATCATGAAGGAAGGTTCGGAAATGCTGATCGTTTCCGACGATCCCTCCGTGGTCGAAAAGGCCTTTGGCGTGAAGCCCGAAGGCTCCTCCGTGTGGCTGCCCGGCGTGATGAGCCGCAAAAAGCAGGTTGTGCCCAACTTTGAAAAGGCCTTCAAGTAACGGACATATCCGGTTCTGACATACCAAAGGCCCCGCTCTGCGGGGCCTTTTTTGATCGTTGCAAAACGCCTGCATACAGTGTCGGAACGCGCTTTCATTAGAGCGTTTCACCTTTGAAAAAGTAAAACCCCTGGTCGTATTGAGCCGGTGCCTCTCTGCGCATCGCGGCTTCTGCCCGGCGCGGGCGGTGGGTCGCCTGCCCGGCGCGGGGCATGGGGTGAGAGGGGAAAATCCCCTCTACACCCCCTGCACCCCCGTACTCCCCTTTGTGTGGGAACGCGAAATTTGTCTCTTGAGTTGGGCTGTACCCCGTCCGCCGCGTGTCGTGCGGGGCGTCGGCGCGAACCTTCCCGGCCTGTGGCCGGGTGATGTCCGCGCCTGCTGCGGCGCTCCGTCCGCCCTGCGGGCGTCCGGGATCGCCTTCGCGCCCGCGACACGCGGCATCAGCGGCAAGGGGCGGAAGGAGTGGCCTTGCCGGGCGGCAGTGAAGGCGGAAAATTGGCGGACGGGAGAGCTACGGTTTTTCGTTCACTTCGGGCAGACTTTATTTGTCAGTACATTATGTGCGGGTTTTGGGGAAGATGGGGGAGTTTGAGGGGGGACTACGGGAACGCCCTTCCTCGCTTCGCTACGGAAGGGCTGGGCCTTTTTGCCGCAAGCAGCGACAACGGGCGGCCGCAGGCTGTGCCCGTCAGGCGACGCACGACAGCAGAGCAATGGGGGGCTTCCCCCTCAAGAGAACCGTAATGAGTCCCGAACCTAAAGAAATTTCCTTTGTCGGTACAGCCAGAGGAGCAGCGCCTGCGCGACAAGGAAGGTCATATCCCGTTCGGCAAGCGCGGCAAGGACGGACGCCAGCGCGCCGCAGACTATCAGGGAGCGGCTGCGCAGGCGCAGCCCCAGAACCTGCACGCCCATGCCAATCAGGAGAACAAGGGGCAGGGGAAAGAACGCGGGAATTTCCTGAAGGGAAGGCATGGACGATTCCTTAAAGGATGCTTACTGTACAGAAAAAATGCGGTTATAAAGACCCCCTGCATGTACGCGGCAGGGCGGCGCAATGCAAGCCTGCAAACCGCATCTTGCCAATACGTTCCACAGGAGAACAACGGATGAGTACCTTGACGCCCCGTGAAATTGTGGCGGAACTGGATAAATATGTCGTGGGTCAGGAACAGGCCAAGCGCATGGTGGCCGTGGCTGTGCGCAACCGCTGGCGTCGTCAGCGCCTGTCGCCGGAGTTGCGGGACGAGGTTGCGCCCAAGAACATCATTATGATGGGGCCCACCGGCGTGGGGAAGACGGAGATTGCGCGGCGGCTGGCCCGCTTGAGCGGCGCGCCGTTCATCAAGGTGGAAGCCACAAAGTTCACCGAAGTGGGCTATGTGGGCCGCGACGTGGAGTCCATGGTGCGTGATCTTATGGAAGTGGGCATCAAGATGGTGCGCGATGAGGAAAACGCGCGCGTCAAGGCTGCGGCAGAGAGCGCCGCGGAGTCCCGTCTGCTGGATTTGCTGCTGCCCGGCTCATTCGGCGGGGATCGCGATTCCACGCGCGAAAAGCTGCGTCAGCAGTTCCGTCTCGGCTTCATGGACGACAAGGAAGTGGAGATGGAAGTGGTGGAGCAGCCCGGCCAGACCATCGACATGTTCGCCATTCCCGGCATGGAACAGATGGGCAGTCAGGTCAAGGACATGTTCAGCAAGGCCTTTCCGCCCAAGCGCAGCCGTCGCAAGATGACGGTGCGCGCCGCCTTTAACGTGCTGGTACAGGAGGAGTCCGCCAAGCTGGTGGATCAGGAAGCCCTGACGGAGCGCGCCCGGGAACGGGTGGAGCAGATGGGCATTATCTTCATTGACGAAATCGACAAGGTTGCCAGTTCTTCCCAGAACCGCACCTCGGATATTTCCCGCGAAGGCGTGCAGCGGGACCTGCTGCCCATTGTGGAAGGCAGCGTGGTCAATACCAAGCACGGTATGGTGCGTACCGATCACATCCTCTTTATTGCGGCGGGGGCCTTCCATTTCAGCAAGCCGTCGGACATGATTCCCGAACTTCAGGGACGTTTCCCGCTGCGTGTGGAATTGCAGGCGCTGGGCAAGGACGAGTTCCTGCGGATTCTTACGGAACCGGACAATGCCCTGACCAAGCAGTACGAGGCCCTGCTGGGCACGGAGCAGATCAAGCTGAGTTTCAGTCCCGACGGGCTGGAGGAAATAGCCTCCTTTGCCGAACAGATCAACGCGGAAACCGAAAACATCGGCGCGCGTCGTCTGTATACCATCATGGAAAAGATCCTGGCGGATATTTCCTTTGACGCTCCCGACATGCCCGGCGCGCAACTGATGATCAACCGCGATTACGTGAGAGAACATCTGGCCGATGTGGTGGAAGATCAGGATTTGAGCCGCTATATTCTGTAACACGTTACAGGGGGAGGGCGTCGTTCCTCCCCCTTTCTGTCCTGTTTGCATAGAGCGTTTCAACTTTGAAAAAGGTGAAACGCGAAGGCGGCAGCACAGCGCCGCCCGGCCCAAAGTGAGGGGAAAAAACGCGTTTTTTTCGCGAAACGACAGGCCGTATGGTTTGAAATGCACAGCATTTCAAACTGAAAATGCTCTAGAGCGTTTCAACTTTGAAAAAGATGAAACGCGAGGCGGCAGCACAGCGCCGCCCGGCCCAAACTAAGCGGAAAAACTGCGTTTTTTTCGCGAAACAACAGGCCGTATGGTTTGAAATGCACAGCATTTCAAACTGAAATTGCTCTAGATACGAGGTTCTTTCATGTATATTCCCGAGGAATTGCTGCAAGCCCTGAAATCCGGAACTATGGCTTCCATGCTTGGCGATGGCGCCGGTATGACGGAAGTGGATCTGGGCATGCTTGATTTACCCAGCGGCCGTCTTGTGGCTGCTGATCCGCTGGGCAACGATGCCGTGCCTTTTGCGCAGACGGTGGCTCCGGGCCGTTATCCCGTTATTCTGCATGTGGTTCGGGACGCCGAAGGCGAGGAGATCGTTGCCTTTGCCGAGGTTCGCCTGAACGACGCCCAGCCCGCACGCTATGAAATGGCCCTGACAGGCGAGGAAGATACGTCGGAGCCGCTGGAAGAAGACGGCTTCTTCGGCTTTGAAGCGGAAGAAGGCTTCGGCGGCTTCTGGGATGCCTCCCTCTCCCTGCGCGATGCGGAAGTGGATGCCGTGGAAGATGCCCTTGTGGCCTCCTTCCAGCCCCGGCGCATGGCCGTCCTCTGGCAGCGCGTCCAGGGGCAGACCCTCGCCGCCTTTTCCTGCGGCTTCGGTGACGGAGCCTATCCCGCCTTCTGGGGTTTCGACGCCGACGGCGCGCCCTGCTGCCTGATTGTTGATTTTTTGTGCTTCAGCGAAGCTGAATAGGGGAGTTTGGTTGGTTTGGGGGAAGGAAACCCCCTTGGCTGGCGCGCAAGGGGTGTTTCCTTCCCCCCAGGCCCCCCATCCTTCCCCCAACGCGCTTTATTCTGGAGGATGCGGCGTTACGGCTACGCCATCGTTTTTCCTGCGGCGCTCGTCCCCCGGATGGTGTGGAGAGTATATCGACGCGTAAGCGTGGTGCGGGCTGGTTACGCAATGAAAGCGCGGATATATTTTTAGGGCGTTTTAGCTTTGAAAAAAGGTAAAACGCGAGGTGGCGGCACAGCGGTTCAAACTGAAAATGCTCCAGAGTAGCCGGGGGACGGGGGCTGTCTCCTGTGACCGGATATCGAACGGAATACCAGACGAAGAACTGTGAATAGGAATTCAGCTATTTTAAATAAATAGAACAATAAAGTCCTATGGCGGTTTGTTGTATTC
>DXFI01000158.1 GCA_019114565.1 Candidatus Desulfovibrio intestinigallinarum
CCAGCCTGTCCAAAGGAAAGGCGTTCTTATAGTTCTTCCCCCCGGACCCCCCATCCTTCCCCCAACGCGCTTTTTTAATAAAAAGATCAGGTGCGGCATCCGGGCAGGAAAGACGCTGAAGGCGGAACGAAACCTATGAAAAAAGAATCGACGCAGCTTTCGCTTCTGGAAACGGGAGTAAATACGCAGGAAAAGGCCTTGCCGGAAATAGAGAAAAAGGCTTCGCTCGCGGCGGCGTCTTCCGCCGTCAGGCGCGGGCTTGAGGAAAGTGCGCTGCCTCCCGAGGGGCAGGAGAGAACCGACGCGGCCGTACAGGCCCGCATGCGGGCCCTGTGCGCTGCTCTGGAGCATCACAACTATCTGTATCATACGTTGGATGCGCCCGAGATCAGCGACGACGAATATGATGCTCTGTATCGGGAACTGACGGCGCTGGAAGCGGACTTTCCTCAGTGGGTTGATCCGCATTCGCCGACGCGCCGGGTGGGCGGCGCGCTGCTGGGCGGTCTGGCCAAGAAGCGGCATCGGCGGCGCATGTACGGCCTGGACAATGTCTTTTCCGCCGACGAGTGGCGCGACTTTGTGGAACGCATGCGGCGCGCGCTTCCCGACGCGCCGACGGCCTTCTGGTGCGATCCCAAACTGGACGGTCTGGCGCTGGAAATCGTCTATGAAGACGGCGAGCTGCGCGAGGCTCTGACGCGCGGGGACGGCGAAGAGGGCGAAGTTGTGACGGAAGCGGTGCGCACCATCCGCACGGTTCCCCTGCGTTTGCAGGGGGAGGGGCCGTTCCCCCGGCGGCTGGAAGTGCGCGGCGAAGTCGTCATGTTCAAGAAGGATTTCGCGGAACTCAATGCGCGGCGCGAGGCGCTGGGGCAGAAATTGCTGGCCAATCCCCGCAACGCCGCCTCCGGCGCGCTGCGTCAGCTGGATACGACGGCGACCCGGCAGCTGCCTCTGCGTTTTCTGGCCTACAGTACGGGCGAGGCGGACTGGACTCCGGCGTCGCCGTGCATAAGCCAGCATGACCTGATGGAACGTCTGATTGCCTACGGCTTTCTGACGCCGCCGGACGGGCGTTTGTGCGCGAGCCCGGCAGCGGTGGAAGAGTATACGACCTGGGTCAGGGAACATCGTCAGGATTTCCCTATGGAGATCGACGGGGCCGTTGCCAAGCAGGACAATCTGGAAGCGCAGGAAGCGCTGGGCTTTACGGCGCGTGCGCCGCGCTTTGCCGTGGCCTTCAAATTCCCTGCGGAGCAGGTGCGGACCGTGCTGCGCCGTATCGACATTCAGGTCGGGCGCACCGGGGCCCTGACGCCCGTGGCCGTGCTTGATCCCGTGCCCGTGGGCGGCGTCATGGTTTCGCGCGCGACGCTGCACAATGAGGACGAAATTCACGCCAAGGACGTGCGCGTGGGCGATACGGTCATTGTCCAGCGCGCGGGCGACGTCATTCCTGAAGTGGTGGGCCCGGTGCTGGATCTGCGCCCGGCGGACGCCGTTCCCTTTGACTTTCCGCACGTTTGCCCCATCTGCCATGAAAAGGCGCACCGCCCCGAGGGCGAGGCTGTCTGGCGCTGCGAAAATGTTTCCTGTCCGGCTGTCCGGCTGCAGGCCATCAGGCACTTTGTTTCCAAGTCCGGCCTGAATATTGTGGGGGTGGGCGAAAAACTGGTGACGCAGCTGGTGGAATCCGGGCGCGTGGTGTCGCCCGCCGATCTCTTTACGCTGACGCCGCTGGAACTGGTGCATTATGATCGCATGGGGGAAAGTCTGGCTCAGAGAACGGTCGATGCGCTGGAAGAAGCGCGGCATACGGCGACGCTGGCGCGTCTGATCAGCTCTCTGGGCATTCGTCATGTGGGCGAGCAGACGGCGCGTCTTCTTGCTTCCGCCTTTGCCGACATGGACGCCCTTGCGGCGGCGGATGAGGAAACGCTGTGCGCCCTGCCGGACGTGGGGCCGGAAGTGGCTTCGTCCATTCTGGGCTTCTTCGATACTCCGGCCAACAAACAGCTTCTGGAGCGGTTCCGGGAGTTGGGCCTGTGGCCCGTCCGCGCGGAGGAAAGCGCCGCTGCGGACGCGCCCCGCCCGCTGGAGGGCGTCACGGTGCTGTTTACCGGCACGCTCTCCATGCCGCGCGGCAGGGCCAAACAGCTTGCCGAGGCGGCCGGGGCCGTGGTGCTGGGGAGCGTCAGCAAAAAATTACAGTATCTCGTCGTGGGCGACGATCCCGGCAGCAAACTGGATAAGGCGCAAAAACTCGGTATTGCCGTTCTTGACGAGGCCGGTTTTCTGAACCTGCTGCAAGGCTCCGGCGACGTTCAGGACACCGCCCCGGACGCGGGCGAAGAGAGCGTTTCAAATCGTTAAGTTGTTTTTGGGGGAAGGGAAACCCCTCTGCTAGCGCGAGAGGTGTTTCCGGCAGATTGTACTCAGAAAGTTAACAGAGGGCTTGCTCAAAAAAGAAAGCCCCATGACAGTTGTTTTGCACACAATAAACCTCAACAACGAGGAACTGTCATGGGGCAAAGCATCTTACCCAAAT
>DXFI01000159.1 GCA_019114565.1 Candidatus Desulfovibrio intestinigallinarum
AACCATACGGCCTGTCGTTTCGCGGAAAAAACGCGGTTTTTCCGCTCACTTTGGGCCGGGCGGCGCCGTGCCGCCGCCTCGCGTTTCACCTTTTTCAAAGTTGAAACGCTCTAGCCCCCTCCCCTTCCCCCAGCGCGCTTTATTCTGGAGGATAAGTCGTTACGGAAACGCCGGTGCTTTCCTTCCGGCATCCGTCCCCGTTGAGGATAGACTCATTCCCTGTCCGCTTTCCCTCCTGCTCACACGGCTTCCTGCTGACACACCGCCCGGCACGGCTACCCACGCAAATTTTCCCACAGCAACGGAACCCCCTTCGCAGGGTTTTCTCTTTCTACCGCCTTCCGGCACAACCGCGCCCGTCATCCCTCGCTACAGCTGCCCTCCGCCGAGGCCACACCCTCTGCCCACGCCGCTGATGCAGCGTGTCGCGGGCGCGAAGGCGATCCCGGACGCCCGCAGGGCGGACGGAGCGCCGCAGCAGGCGCGGACATCACCCCGGCCACAGGCCGGGGAAGGTCCGCGCCGATGCCCCACGCGACACGCGGCGGACGGGGTTCAGCCCCATTTAAGAGACTACTTTCGCGTTACCGCAAAAAGGGGAGTACGGGGGTGCAGGGGGAGAGTGTTTCCTTTGAAAAAGGAAACACTCTGACGGCTGCGGGAGCAGACGTCCGCGCCCAAGCACAAGGAAAAACCGCGCTTTTTCCGCAGTGCGCGGGCAGCGTTACATCCGCTCAAGGGGTAGGATACCCCTCTCACCCCATGCCCCGCGCCGGGCAGGCGACCCGCCGCCCGCTCCGGGCAACAGCCGCGATGCAAGGAAGAAAAAAAGAAGAAGAACAACAACAGCAATAACAACGACGACATGCCAGCCACCGCAGGCGCAAAAAAAGGATGCCCGCATATGACGGACATCCCTCATTCAAACGCCGGAGAAGGGGATTTTTTGCCCTTGCGGCAAAAAAACTACCGGAACGCGGCGGGATGCGTAAACGCCCAGTCGCGCTTGCTCACGGGCGAGTGACATTCAATGCATTCCTTTTCAAAGGAGGCATCCTTGCCGTAGGGGGTGCGATTAGGGCCGACCCAGCGGGCCCAGCCCCAGCCGGTACCGTTGGCGGCAAACTTCTTGCTGTCCTTGTACATGAATTCGGCATTCAGGAGTTTACCGGGCACGACGGCGGCGGGCCAGTCTTCCTCATTGGTCTCCGCCCAGGCGACCTTGGCGAGAATGGCGCCGTCAGGCCAGGGGGATGTCTGGCCGCTGCGCGCCGCCTTGACGGCAATGTCATTGCCGAGAATAACGCGCATGCTTTCCCGATCCAGACGGTGGGAAACGGAAATCACGGCCCAGTTTTCAAAGCCTTCGGGAATCTCCAGACCATTGGGCGCGGGGGCCGTCTTCGGTTCTTCCGCAACGGTCGGAGCCGCGCACAGGCCCAGCAGGCACAGGGCGGACAACAGGGGGACAAACTTCATGGCAAACCTCCAGGGCAGGGGCGCATGCCGTGCGGCAGCGGGAACGACGCGCCCGGCATGTCGCCGGTTATAGAAATAGTAATTTATACTATTAAGAAAGACAGTGGCCTGCCAAGCAGCGTGAAAACGCAAACGCACGCATCCCCGGCGGAAAGAGGGGGTTCCGCTTGACATACGCGGCGGGTACAGGGAGAATGGTCGCCATTGTATACTTGGGAGGCGAATGATGAAAGTAGTACGGGCCGCGACGGCGGGCTTCTGCATGGGCGTCAGTCTGGCATTGCAGCGTCTGGACAAGGCGCTGGAGGAGCAGCCCGCGCGCCCTACGCGCACCCTGGGCCCCATCATTCATAATCCGCAGGTGCTGGCCGATTACGAACAGCGGGGCGTCTTCTGCATCGAGGGTGCGGAGGACGTGCGCGAAGGCGACCGGGTGGTGATCCGGGCGCACGGTATTCCGCGCGAGCTGGAAGAGGCGGTGCGCTCCCGGGGGGCTGTGGTGGTGGACGCCACCTGTCCCAAGGTGAAGAAGGCGCAGCTTGCCATTGCCCGGGCCACGAAGAACGGGGCGACGCTGCTGCTGTTCGGCGAGGCGGCGCACCCTGAAGTGCGCGGGCTGGTTTCCTATGCCAGCGGGGAAGCGCATGTTTTCGGGGACGAAGCCTCTCTTGCGGCGCTGCATCCCGATCCCGCGCTGCCGTACGTGCTGGCATCGCAGACGACCCAGCATCGCGGGGCTTTTGAGCATATTGAAGCGGAACTGCGGGAACGGCTGCCGCATCTGGAGGTGCTTTCCACCATTTGCGACGCCACGCGCGAGCGTCAGGACGAGGCGCGCCGCATTGCCGCCGAAGTTGACGCAATGGTGGTCGTGGGCGGCAGAAACAGCGGCAACACGCGCCGTCTGGCCGAGCTGGCCGCGGAAAGCGGCATTCCCGCCTGGCATGTGGAAAGCGCTGCCGAACTGCTGCGAAAAAATTTTCATGAAAAACAGACCGTGGGCCTAACGGCGGGCGCATCCACGCCGAAAAGGCTTATTGATGAAGCTCAGGCTTGGCTTGAGGCGATTTAGCGCCGGTTCCGGCTGGATACGCGGCGGATACCGACGTTCATTTCGGAGGCAGTATGGCCCAGACCAATATTTTGCTTGAAGCAGGCACCAACGAGCTGGAAGTCGTCGAATTTTACCTCGACGAGATCCCTCAGGGCGGCGTTGTGCCGTCCGGCTTGCAGCCGGCGCAGGAGCTGGCCGATGCCTACGCAGCGAAAGAAGCGGAAGCCACGGGCGAAAAGCCCGCCGTCTATCGCGGTTACTACGGCGTCAACGTCGCAAAGGTGCTGGAAATCATCCGCATGCCCAAGGTGACGGAACTGCCGGAAGTGCAGCACCCCAGCGTCATGGGGGCGTTCAACCTGCGTTCCCGCATTATTCCGCTGGTGGACCTGACCATGTGGCTGGGCAAGGTCGGCTCTCCCACGCCCGACGCAAAAACCATCGTAACGGAATTCAACAACGTCACGACGGCGTTCATGGTTTCCGGCGTGAACCGCATTCACCGCATCAGCTGGGAAGAGGTCGAGCCGCCGAACAAGTACGTTGCCGCCGTGACACAGAGCACCATCGTGGGCGTGGTCAAGCTGGAAGGCCGCATCGTCTTCCTGCTCGATCTGGAAAAGATCGTGGCCAACCTCAATCCCAAGCTGGGCCTCAACCTCAACAGCCTGGGCGACGACTGGGACGCCAGCAAGGGCTATCGCGCTCTGATTTCCGACGACTCCGCTCTGGTGCGCGAAATGCAGCGCGACCTGCTCGAAAAGGCGGGCTTCAAGGTGGTTTCCACCACCAACGGCCGCGAAGCCTGGGAGCAGCTCCTCGAATACAAGCGCATGGTGGAAGAGGAAGGCCGCCCGCTGGCCGACTTTGTGCAGGTGGTGGTTTCGGACATTGAAATGCCCGTCATGGACGGCCTCAATCTGACGCTGCGCATCAAGGAAGACCCGCTGCTCAAGCACCTTCCCGTGCTGCTCTTCTCGTCCCTCATTACCGACAAGCTGCGCCACAAGGGCGAAAGCGTCGGCGCGGACGGTCAGATTTCCAAGCCCGAGGTGGGCAGCCTTGCCCGCCGCGCCGTGGCGCTCATCGAGGCCCGCTTCGACGAACTCCAGCACACCTACGCATCCCCGGCGGCACAGGCGCAGGCCGAAGCCGCCTCCGGACAGCACTAACCCGCCCGCAGACTTCACAGAACAACAGACGGCCCGTCGGTATAACCGACGGGCCGTCTTTCTTACTACGGAGACGCTCCAAACAAAGGACACTCCCGGACACAAACGATGATGCCTCCGGGGGACGATTGCCGCACAAAAAGCCTTTGCGTCTCCGCCCTTTTTCATCCTCCAGAATAAAGCGCGCTGGGGAAGGGATGGGGGGCTCGGGGGGAAG
>DXFI01000020.1 GCA_019114565.1 Candidatus Desulfovibrio intestinigallinarum
GGGGGAAGGAAACACCCTTGCGCGCCAGCCAAGGGGGTTTCCTTCCCCCCGGAAGAATAAGCCTTTCCCAAAGCGGCCTCATTCCAGCGCAAGCAGCGCGGCCCGCTCGGCATGAATGCGCGTCGTGTCAAAGACCGGCAGCGAAACATCCTCCGGGCTTATGAGCATCCCGATTTCGGTGCAGCCCAGAATGACGCCTTCGGCGCCGCGCCGGGCCAGGTCCTCAATAACGGCGCGGTAGCGTTCTCGCGACGCGGGCGAAACCACGCCCCGGCACAGCTCGTTATAAATAACGCCGTTGACCATTTCCCGGTCCGCGGCTTCCGGCGTCAGCACCTCAAGGCCGCGAGCCGTCAGGCGATCCTTATAAAAAGCCTGCGTCATGGTGTAGACAGTGCCGAGCAGGGCCGTTTTTCGTACGCCCGCGGCCAGCAGCGCATCGGCCGTCGCATCGGCAATATGTAGCAGGGGTAGGGCGCACGCCTCTCTGATCCGCGCCTCCACCTTGTGCATGGTGTTGGTGCAGATGACCAGAAAATCCGCGCCGCCTCGCTCCAGACGGCATGCCGCATCAGCCAGCAGAACGCCGCACTGTTCCCAGTCTCCGGCGCGCTGCAGACGTTCCACCTCCTCAAAATCCACGCTGTACAGCAGAATTTTTGCGGAATGCAGCCCTCCGAGCCGCCGCGCCGTCATTTCGTTGATCAGACGGTAATACAGCGCCGTGCTTTCCCAGCTCATGCCGCCGATAAGACCGATGGTCTTCATGCCTCTTCTCCCTGCGCTCCCGCCGCTGCCGGGGCTGCGTCACCCGCCGGGGCCGTCGCGCCTGCGGCCCGGGCCAGCGCATCCCAGAGCGCGGGGATGCCGAGCTTCTTTTCTGAGGATGTCACAATGGGCATGATGCCCACGATATCCCGCCATTCGGCGGCACGCGCGGCCCGCTCGCGCTGCTTGCACTTGTCCGCCTTGGTCAGCACAGGCAGGATGGGCAGACCGCACTGCCGGGCAAAGGAAGCCAGATCAAGGTCCAGCTTCTGCGGTGGCAGACGGCTGTCTATGAGCAGCGCCAGCGCCTTCAGCTGTTTGTTGCCGGCCAGATATTTCTGCAGCAGATTTCCCCAGGCGCGCCGCTCCTCATGGCTTGCCCGGGCGTAGCCGTAACCCGGCAAATCCACCAGATAGAAACCAAAGGGCTCCGCCCGGTAAAAATTGATGGAACGGGTCTTGCCGGGAACGGAACTGACCTTGGCCAGCTTGCGCCGCCCGGCAAGCGCATTGACAAGCGAGGACTTGCCCACATTGGAACGTCCGGCAAGCGCAATCTGCACGGCATCCATGGCCGGAATCTGCGCAAGCGTGTACGCCGTGTTCTCCAGAGTCAGAGTAGGATTCATAAAAACCTCAAGTAAAACTTGAATTTTGAGCTTGACATTTCCTGTATTTTTTCCATAATGCAAAATTCTTAATCTGACAATTGTACCCGCCGGGCCCCGGTCCGGCAGGATGCCGCCGTGTGTTCCGCTTCAGAGCCATGCAGCGGCATCCAGGGCTGCACAAGATGTTCTCAGGAGGAACCATGTACTCGACGACCGACTTCCGCAAAGGCCTCAAAATCGAAGTTGACGGCATCCCCTACGAAATTGTCGACTTCCAGCACTTCAAGCCCGGCAAGGGCGGCGCCATGGTGCGCACCAAGCTGCGCAACATCCTGACCGGCCGCATGCAGGACATCACCTTCCGCTCCGGCGAAAAGGTGGGCAAGCCCGACATGGAAAGCCGCGACATGCAGTATCTGTATCGTCAGGATGACGAACTGATCTTCATGGATCTGACCAATTACGAACAGCTCCAGATTTCCGTGGAGACCACCGGCGGCAAGGAAGGCTTCCTCAAGGACGGCCAGCAGTGCCGCGTCCTGCTCTACAAGGGCAACCCGCTGGATATTGATATTCCCCTGAGCCTCGTGCTGGAAGTGACGGACACAGAACCCGGCGCCAAGGGCGACACCGTGAGCAACGTGACCAAGCCCGCCACGCTGGAAACCGGCCTCGTCGTGCAGGTGCCGATCTTCGTCAACACCGGGGACCGCATCAAGGTCGATACCCGCACCAAGGAATATCTGGGCCGCGAATAGTCCTTTTTCCGGTACGCCTCCACAGGGCGGCCGCACGGCGCAGGGGGTTCCTCCGCGCCAGAAGCGGGGAAGGGTGCATGCCTTTCCCCGCTCTCCTGCAACGCCGCCACGCGGCGAACCTTTCTCTTTTTTCCTGCCCACGGAATGCCGGGGCGTCTTCCGCACCGTTCGACACCAGAGTATTTTCAGTTTGAAGCGCTTCGCGTTTCAAATCATACGGCCTGTCGTTTTGCGGAAAAAGCGCGGTTTTTCCGCTCACTTTTGGCCGGGCGGCGCTGTTGTGCTGCCGCCTCGCGTTCCGCCCTTTCCAAAGGCAGAACGTTCTATCCCGCGTCCGGCCTGCGGGCTGACGCGGCCTTCTCTCCGTACAACTGAATGAGGGTAGCGCTACGCAAGCCAGAAAATTCTCCCGTGAACTTTTCGGCCTTTTCCTGCTTTTCTGGGCACTGCTGCTCATGCTCAGCCTCGCCACCTTCGACGCTGCCGACCCGAGCCTGAATCACGTCGTCAGCGGCAAGGTACAGATTCACAATCATGCCGGTCTGTTCGGCGCATATGCCGCCGGTTTCCTCAACGATGTCTTCGGCATCGGCGCCTATCTCTGGCCCTTCATCTTCGCCGCGCTGGGAGCCGCCTACGTTTCCCCGGCCTGCGCCATGCACTGGTGGCGCTGGTGCGGCTGTTTCCTGCTGACCATCTGTCTGCTGGTCGGCGGCGCGGCCTGGGATCTGTCCATCGGCGACGTCGCAGGCGGCGGTATGATCGGGCAGACCCTGCACGACAACGCCGCCCTGTATCTCAGCCCCGGCGGTTCCACCATTCTCTGGATCTTCGTTCTGCTTGTCGGACTGCAGCTGACCTTCAACTTCTCGTGGTTCAATCTCACGGAACGCATGGGGGCCGAAGTCAAACAGCGCGTTTCCCGCCACGACGGCGATGCAAAGGCGCAGAAGGGCGGCTTTTTCCTCGGGCTGAAAATCCTGCTGAACGCCATGCCGCGCCCTTCCTGGAAGAAGTGGCGCGACAAGCTGGGGGGCATCAAGTCCTCGGAAGAACGGATGCCGGAGATGCTGGACACGCAGACGCCTCCCGCGCAGCCCGCCGCACCGCGTGCGCCGCGCAAGAAGGTCGAAACACAGCCCGACGAAGACGACTTCTTTCTGCCGGTTGACGATGCCCTGCCGCCGGTGCATCTGCCCGAAAGCGCTCCTGAGGCAGCGCCGGAAATACCGCAGCAGCATGCGGCCGCCGAGCCGCTGCCATCGCCGGAAGCCGTCGCCCAGCCTGTCGCGTCCGCCGCGCCGGCCATGCCGCCGGCGCAGGAGACTCCCCGCCGCAAGGCTCCCATTCCTCTGCCGCCGCTGGATCTGCTGACGCCCGCGCCGAGCAATGCCGTGCGCGTCAGTAAGACGGAATGCGAGAGCCGCGCGCGTGCGCTCATGCTCTGCCTGCGCAACTTCGACATTCAGGGCGAGCTGGTGCGCATTACCCCCGGCCCTGTCGTGACCATGTACGAAGTCAAGCCCGCGCCCGGCATCCGCGTCAACCGCATTGCCAACCTGAGCGACGATCTGGCCCTGGCGCTCAAGGCCATTGCCGTGCGCATTCAGGCCCCCATTCCGGGATCGGATACCGTGGGCATCGAAATCCCCAATGAACAGCGGGAAACCGTCAACTTCCGGGAACTGGCCGCCTCGCAGGCCTTCCGCAAGGGCTGCGGTCCTCTGACCATGATTCTCGGCAAGGACATTGCGGGCAAGCCATTCATGGCCGATCTCAGCCGCATGCCGCACCTTCTGGTGGCCGGCGCCACCGGCGCGGGCAAGAGCGTCTGCCTTAACGGCATTCTTGTCAGCCTGCTGTACCACACGCAGCCGGAAGAAATGCGCCTGCTGCTGGTGGACCCCAAGCGTATTGAAATGGCCGTCTATGCCGACGAGCCGCATCTCGTGCATCCCGTCGTGACGGAAATGGCCGAAGCCAAGAACGCCCTGGACTGGGCCGTCCATGAAATGGATCGCCGCTATACCGCCATGGCGCAGATGGGCGTCCGCAATATTGCCGGCTACAATCAGAAGCTGGCCTCCTTTAACGGGCAGCTTCCGCCTGATTACGCGGGGCTCGAGCACATGCCCTACCTCGTCATCGTCATTGACGAACTGGCCGACCTGATGATGACGGCCGCGCGGGAAGTGGAAACCAGCATTGTCCGTCTGGCCCAGCTGGCCCGCGCCGCGGGCATTCATATGATTCTGGCCACGCAGCGCCCCAGCGTCGACGTCGTCACCGGTCTTATCAAGGCAAACTTCCCCTGCCGCATATCCTTTCAGGTCACCTCCAAGCACGACTCGCGGACCATTCTGGACCAGGTGGGCGCGGAGCACCTCCTCGGGCGCGGCGACATGCTTTACAAGCCCAGCGGGGGACGCCTCATGCGTCTGCACGGCCCCTTCCTCAGCGACGACGAAGTGCAGAATGTGGTCGGCTACTGGAAGCGGCACCGGACGCCGACATATGAAGTCAACTTTGCCGAATGGGGCAGCCCGGACAACGCTGCCGGAGGCAACGGCAACGGCGGCGATGCCGCCGACAGCCTGTATCCCGAAGTCCGCGCCTTTGTGATGGAGCAGGGCAGGGCCTCCATTTCTCTGGTACAGCGCCGTTTCAAGATCGGTTTCAACCGCGCGGCCCGTCTGGTGGAACAGCTGGAACAGGAAGGCATCATCGGCCCCGCCGACGGCAGCAAGCCGCGTTCCGTCAAATAGAGCGTTTCACCTTTTAAAAAGGTGAAACGCGAGGCGGCAGCACAGCGCCGCCCGGCCAAAAGTGAGCGGAAAAACCGCGCTTTTTCCGCGAAACGACAGGCCGTATGGTTTGAAATGCAAAGCATTTCAAACTGAAAATGCTCTAGACGCCCTTTTGCCCCGGCCGCCCCGCGACAGGCCGGGGCACGCAACCTTTCACGACGTTTGAGGATATTCCATGAAATTCATGCATGCCATGCTGGGTACCGGCGCCCTTGTCGCCCTGACCATGCTTCCCGTTCCCTTTGCGCAGCTGCCGCTTCCCGGCTGCGTCGCCGCCGTACAGGCCGCCGCGCCGCAGGAAGTCGCGCAGCTCAAAACGACCTATGCCGCGCTGCAATCCTTCCGCGCCACCTTTGAACAGACGCTGACCCACCAGGAAAGCGGTAAAAAGGAAGTGCGCAAGGGGACCCTGCTGTTCCGCAAGCCGCTCTCCATCCGCTGGGAAACCCGCGAAGGCACACAGGAACTGCTGGTCGTGACTCCCTCGGAAATCTGGGACTATATCCCCGACGAAGAAATCGCCTACCGCTACCCCCCGGAGCTGGTGCAGGATTCGCGCAGCATCATTCAGGTGCTGACCGGGCAGGCCGCTCTGGACAAGGATTTTGACGTGAACTCCGAAGGCCGCAAGGGCGCGTTCCGCGTGCTGCATCTCTATCCGAAGGACCCCTCGCCGCAGATGGTGGAAGCCCGGATATACCTTGACGACAAGGGCTATATCCAGCGGGCGGACATTGTGGATTTCTACGGCAATCATAACGACGTGCGCTTTACCGACTTCAACGCCAATGCCCGCGTCAAGGATCAGGATTTCCGCTTTACACCGCCCAAGGGCGTGGAAGTGGAAGATCGGACCCAGAAAAAGGGCGTCGAAGAACGCGAACTTTTCAAATAGAGCTTTTTAACCATACGTTTTGTCTTGAGGGGGAAGGAACCCCTTTTGCTTGCGGCAAAAAGGTGTTCCTTCCCCCTCAAAC
>DXFI01000160.1 GCA_019114565.1 Candidatus Desulfovibrio intestinigallinarum
GGTAAGCTTATCAACAGACCACTTTCCGATTTCGTCGACCTTTGTCATACTGCACACCTAGTTTTTATAGTTATAAATTTGTGTAATATAGACACGCTAAGTAAAACTTTTCGACCTATGAAAGAAGTCTACAAGGAATATATGGTATAAATAGATTTACATACGTTTTCCGGCCCTCCTAGTTATTAAGAAATAGAATGAAAAAGATCATTATGTCCTCACAAGTTTTGTTTTTAAGACTTACGGATAAAATTTTTTGCAGAAAAGAAAATTATCCTTGCTTTGCTATCCTGCTTTCTTATTTTTTTCATACGAAGTCATTGTTGATGGTTCATCCATCTTTCTCTGGATGATACCTCTTAGCTCTTTATTGATAACTTCCAGATCGTGTACTTCCTGCTTTAATCGCTCAATTTCAGATTTTAAGATCTCATTTTCAGCTCTGAAAGTCCGAATGTCATAACATTCAGTATCAGGATACAAAGCCTCGATACCAAGAGCATCTATAATTGCGGAAATAGATTCAATGCCCGGTGATTTTGTCTTGCGTGAAATAATTTTGCTGAGTGCAGCCTGGGTAATACCCGCCTGTTCAGCAAAAGCATTTTGCCAACCGCGTTCGCTGCTCTTGGCGTCTAACGCCTGATAAAATCGTTCATAAAAGCTCATAGGTATTACCATACGCATAGTAGTCAAAGTATCAAATTCCCATAGGGAAACTTTCACTTGTAAAAACATTCCTATAGGAATAAAATTTTTCTATGAACACAACCTCTTTCCGAAAGGACCTTCATTTTGTCTTGCAGAAAAACCATGTGACCCAAAAGGAACTGGAACGGCTCACAGGCGTAAAGCAAGCGACAATATCAAGATTTCTCAAGGGAAAACGCGATATTAGTCTCTCATTGGCCTTGCGTCTGTGGCCATTTGTCTATGGAAATTTTCCGCAATCTCCAGCCGCCCCCACCAGCACGCCCGGAGCGGCTGACGACGGGCGGCAGTAAGCCCGGCCAGCGCACGGCGCAGCGCGTCTTCCGCCGTGGGGAATGCCTCCCGGTCATAGCTGCGCCAGCGGATGCCCGCAGGGGTGATGACGGCCACAAGCCAGCACGCGCCCCGAAGATGCGCCCGCAGATACACAGATTTTTCAGCCATGCGCCAGCATGCCCCGAAGGCGGCACGGCGTCATGGTCCAAACAGAAGGCGGCGTGAGGCTATGGGAAAGAGAAAGGAAGCAAAAGAACGGCGCAGCGACACAGCCGCCCTTGAGGACAAGCCATGCCCGACTACGAAACCATGAGCGCACAGGACGCACTGCTCCACGCCAAGGACGTTTCCGGCCTGACGGCAGACGAGATTTCCCGGAGGGCGGGGGTGAGTCCGCATATTCTGCGGCGCTACTTCAAGGCCACGGAACCGGAGTATCTGCCGGGGCTGGAGCGGATTCCGGCCCTGTGCCGCGCCATGGGCAATCTTGTGCTGCTGCACTGGCTGGAAGCCCGGTGCGCTGCCCTGCGCCCCGCTCTGCCCAGCGCGGGGAACCGCGCCGACGTGCTGACCGCCGTGGCGCGGGCGGGCGCAAGTCTCGGCGATGTGCAGCGCGCGCTGGCCGACAGCGAGAACGGCGGCATCACGCCCGCCTGTGCCCGCGAGCTGCGCGGCCTGCTGCGCGACGTGATTACCGACTGCGAACGCGCGCAGGGCATGCTGCACGCGCAGGCCAGAGCCAGGGACATGACCGAAGCCGCGCCGCTGTTTTCACTGGAGCAGGACGGCACGACTGCCGCCGCACAGGCGCGGCGGCCGTGGTGGCGCTTCTGGGAGCGGCGATGACGGCAGAACGAAGATCAGACGTTACCACGTCCCCGGCGTTCGGCAATCATCTCCGGCAGGGAATAGAGATAGGTCAGCAGCATTTCAAGAAAATTGATTGCATCCCGGGCATCCTCAAGCGTGAGATCGCTCCGACGCTCGGCGGCGTGGGCGGCATCGTTCCCGATATTCTTTATTTCCTCGGCCCACTCTTCCAGGGCAGGCGTAATTATATGCTCCTGCGCCATGAAACGAATCTTATCCCGCAGCCCACCCTTGACCGCTCCCTGTCGCACGGCGGTCGTCTCAAGGGCGCTGCGCGCCAGAATGCAGGCTGCCTTGATATTCTTGTGGAACAGGCAGGATTTGGCTTCCCGAAAATCCGCGGCGATGTCATCCGGCGTCCCCCGCGGCGCATCACAGGCTGGCGGAGCCGGAATGACGGTTTTGTTTTTGGGCAGAACAAGAACATCGCCCGCCATGTCTCTTTTACCGGATGTATCGATCCACGCGGATTCGATGATGACCGCATGCGTACAGCCGCCGCAAATCCAAAACGATGTTGTGAAGGCGGCCCCCACATGCGTGGACTTCAAATAGAAGGCAACATCGTGCGCGCCACAATAGGGACATACAGGAAGGACTGTCATGATTAAGGGCTTTTCCACAGTCATAAATGATCCTCGTCGGGAACTCTCCCGCACGGGAGAGGAAATACTCTGGCGCCTGAACTCCTCCGCACGCCCCGTAGAAGACCTGCTGTCCATGTACCGTGCGGCAGCGGACAAGGAAGTTTTTGTCACGGCGCTGATTGCAGAGTTCGTCATCTGCCGGATGCGCCGTGCATCCGGCGCATCCGCCGAAAACATACGCCCGTTGCCGGATGCCCGGCAAGAACGGAGCGGCATATGAAAATACGTCCCTAACCACGGTCAACGTCACCCAGCAGCAGGCGGCCTCGGCACAGGCGGCGCTTTCTCCCCGTGACGCGCTGGCGGAAATCGTGCGCCAGTCCGCCGGGGAGTACGACGAAGACGAACAGGAGCAGCGGGCATGACGGCGCTTTTGCCGACGCTGGAAGAATTTTTCGTGGCGCATGGCTATGCCGTGCGCGCGCCGCGCCGCGTGCTGCCCTTTCATCGCCGCATCTTCCGGGCGCTGACGCGCTGGGTTACGGCGTCTCTGCCGGACGGCAGGCGCAATCTGGCCATCTGCATGCCGCCCCGCCACGGCAAGACCTTCATTGCCCGCGATCTGGTGGCCTGGGGACTGGCCGTCTGGCCGGACAGCGAGTGGATTTACACCTCCTGCTCCGCGAAGCTCGCCATTGCCCAGACCGTGGCCATACGCGCCGCCGTCAGCGCCGACTGGTACAGAACAGCCTTTCCCTATGTGGGCGTGCTGCCCGGCAAGGGACGGCAGGATCAGTTCTCCACGCCCGCGGGCGGTTCCGTCTACGGCGTGGGCGTGGGCGGAACCATCACCGGTTTCGGCGCGGGAAAGAAGCGCCGCGAGTTCGGCGGCGGCATCGTCATCGACGACCCCTTGCAGGCCAAGGACGCCTATTCCGAAGCCGTGCGCGAAAGCTGCAATCTCTGGTACTCCCAGACGCTCTACTCGCGCCGCAACGCCGACGCCACGCCCGTGCTGCTCATCATGCAGCGTCTGCACGAGCGGGACCTTGTGGGCTATCTGCTGGAACGGGAGCCGGAACTCTGGGAGGTGCTGCAAATCCCGGCGCGGGACGACGAAGGCCGTATGCTCTGGCCGGAAACCTTTTCGGCGGAAACGGCGGAACGCATGGCCGCGCTGGACCCCTTCGCCTTTTCCGCCCAGTACATGCAGCGCCCCACGCCCGCGGGCGGGGCCATGTTCCGGCGGGAGATGCTGCGGCGCTATGTGACGCCGCCCCGCATTGTGCGCGCCGGCATCTTTGCCGACACGGCTCTCAAGGAGGGCCAGCGCAACGACTTTTCCGTGCTGCTCTACGCCGGTACGGACGGCAGGGACCTGTATGTGCTGGACATGGACAGAGGCAAGTGGACAGCTCCCGTGCTGCTGGAGCGCGCCCGCGCCTTCTGGGAGCGGCACAAGCCGCACCGCATCGCCAATCCTGCGCAGTTCACGGGCATGCACATCGAGGACAAGGCCAGCGGCACGGGACTCATCCAGACCCTGCGGGCGCAGACGTCCATTCCCGTCATCGCCGTGCAGCGCAACCGGGACAAGGTGAGCCGCGCCAACGACATTCTGCCCTATGTGGCCGGGGGGCGGCTGTTCATTCCCGAAGGCACGGAATGGGCGGAACCGCTCATCAGCGAACTGTGCGCCTTTTCGCCCGCCATGACGCACGCCCACGACGATCAGGTGGATACGGTCGTGGACGCCATCACAACCCTGCTCATGCCCGACGGCGGCATGCTGGCGGGAGCCGACTGGAGCTGACCATGCTGCGACGTCTGAAAGATTACGTCAGCGGAGAACCCTTTCTGCGCGGGCCGGACGGCCGGGAGTTCCGGCGCACGGTCTGCGCTCTGTGCTGGCCGTGGCCGCCTCTGCCGGGCTGCGTCGTCGCGCTGGGAGAAATGCGCCATGCGCCCACCGTGCTGGGAGAGCGGCGGCATATCCTGCTGCTGTTCGAGGAGTGGAGCGAAAGCCCCGAGCGGCTGCTTGAAGCGGCGGAACGCGCTCTGCGCCTGTGCTGCGCGCGGCGCATCATCACCCCGGAAGACGATCCCCGCATCGCCCTTGTGGACGCGGACAACGACGCGCGCCGCGAGGAACGGCGCGTCCCGCTGCGCACGGAACCGCCCCTTGCCTGGCATGGACGCGGGGAAGGGCTGCTGCCCTACTATCTTTCGCTGCTGCATGCGCGGGTAAAGGACGGCAAGACGCTCTTTCTCGGCGCGTCCTCCCGTCTGCCGGCCGATGTCGCCCTGGCGGACAGGGACGACGTTTCGCCGCAGTCGGCCATGCTCCAGTGGCCGGGGCTCTGCGCTCTGGCGTGGGGCGTCGAGGCGCTGGACATGCAGCCCGCGGCGGCATGGGGCGCGCGTCAGACGCTGCCCGACGGGCCCGCCGACACGCTGGGGGGATACTGATATGGCCGTCGCCTACACGCCGCATATTCTCAAGACCATAGGAGAAATCTGCGACGCCTTCGGCGTGGGGGAAAAGATCGTCAAGCAATGGGCCGCCGCCGGAGCGCCCATTGCCGTGGAAGGACTGGGAGGACGCACCCGCTACAGCGCCGAAGCGGCGGCCCTTCAGGACTGGCGGATTCAACGTCATCCCGTCAGACAGGACGCTTCTCTTTCTTCCGCGGAAGATTAGCCATGATTCCCGGCAACCAGCCGGGACAGGGAATCGGAAAGCCAGGCATTCAGACTCTTTCCGGCATGGGCGGCTTCCTGCGCGATCCGCTGATGCAGTTCCGGGGAAATACGCACGTTGAATCGCCCGGAGTAGGGCCGCTGCGGCTGCTTCCCCTCCTGCGCGCAGAAATCAAGATAGTCTTCAACCGAATCAGCCAGCGCCGCCTTCAGCTCGTCAATGGAACGCCCCTGAAAGGTAACGACATCCTGAATATGAAGCACCTCGCCATGAAAGATATCGGCTTCGGCATCATACTCGAAGCGTCCCGTATACCCCTTGTATGACAGTATGTTCACGGTCGTACTCCTGCGTTTTCAAGAAAGCGGCGCACGGATTTGACGGCGCCCTTATCCGTTGTCGGCTCCGGGTGCGGACGATGAAAGGTCGCCAGCACGCCGTTGAGAGAAAAACGGACGCGTGACCCGCGACCTTCCGATCTGACTGCGCCGCAGGCTTCCAGAAGGCGCTCTATGTCCGCCCAGAGAATCGTCCCGCTTACGGGGTCGGCAAAAATGGCGGCAAGCGTCTTGCGCTGTTTGCTGTTCATAGCGGCATGATACCATCCTATAGTATCACGTCAATCTCCCTGAACAGGACATGCCCAACGCTGTCAACCCCTCTCCTGCCCCCCTGCTGCCCCTCCCCTGCCCCTCTCCTGCCTGGCCGCAGCTTCTCCCCGTGCTACGCTCTCCGAAACTTCGGAGGCCCCATGCCCATTCAGTACGATTCCATTGCCGCTGTCCTGCACCAGCCCGGTTTTGAGGGGCCGCAGCAGCTGCGCGGCTACATTCCCTGCAATCTGGTCGGCGGCGGCACGGCCAATTACTACGGCGGTCCGAATCCTGAGCGTTACGAACCTATGGGCATTTCCGGCGTGACGATCGGCACGGGCGTTGATCTCGGGCAAACGGACGCGGACACGCTGCGGAGCATGGATGTTCCCGCTACGCTGATTGCCGCCTTTCTCCCCTATCTGGGACGGCGACAGAACGACGCCGTGCGGGCGCTGCATAACGCGCCGCTGAGCATCGGCGCGGAGGACGCCGACCGTCTCGACGCGGCCATGCTGGGCCATCATATCGAAAAGATTTCCCGACGCTATGACCGCGACGCGGGAAGCGGGGCCTTTGACGCGCTGCCGTGGCAGGCGCAGGCCGTCATTGTGTCCATTCAGTACCAGCGGGGCGTCAACAGCCCGTACAAGTATCCCAACACCTGGGCCGCGCTGGTGCGGCGCGACTGGGCCGACGCGGCCCGGCGTCTCGGCACAGGCCATTTCTGGAGCGGTTATCGGCAGCGCCGCGCTCTGGAAGGCGAGCTGCTGCGGGAGCTGTGCTGATGGCCCTGCCCCTTATTCCCGCGCTTGTGGCCGCCGTCTCCGGCCTGTTTTTCCGCCGCGTGACCACCACCGACGCCGACGGCAACGAAAGCGAACGCCGCAAGGCGCGTCCCGTGCCCGCGGCCCTGTTCGCGCTGCTGGTCTTTCTGATGCTCTATCATTTCCTTGTCTGGCCCGTGCTGAACTATCACTTCCCGGAATACGGTTTTCCGCCCCTTGACCTTGCGGCCATCGGCGCGGCGCTCACCGCTGCGGGAGGCGTGTAGCCATGTCCCCGGATCGCCGCAGGCTTTTTTCCTGGGAGAATCACGCCCAGCAGCATCCGCCGCAGGAAGCCAGACAGCAGGGAGGGAGTCAGCTCGAACAGCACCTCTATGAAATTGGCGTCAAGATTGGCGAGGTGCTTTCCAAGGTTGATGGGCAGACCGCCGAAGCCAAGGCCATCCGGCGCGCCATTGACGGACTTGCAAAAGAGCTGCGCGACGAACTGAATGAACAGGACGACGTTCTTGCCACACAATCCGACCGTATTGCCGCCATTGAACGGCATCTTGTCGCACAGGAGGCCGAAGCGCGCGGCATACGGCGGGCGCTGGGCTGGGGCGCGACCATCCTTTCCGGCGCGGGCGTGCTCCTCGGCTGGTTTCTTTCCAAGTTCGGGACGGTGATTCTGTACTCGCTCGGTCTGGGCGGCAGCGGGGGCGGGAAATGACGACCTACGACGACAATGCTCCGCCCGCGCCCGAACAGGGCATGTTCGGGCCGCGCCGTGCCGTGGATGCCGCGGCCCTGGGCACGCGGCTGCTGGATGAATACAAGGCGGCGGAAACCGCGCGCAGCCTGTACAGCGAGCGCTGGCTCAAGGACCTGATGGCCTACAAGGGCTTTTACGACAGCTCCGTAGCCGCGCGTCTGAAGGCTTCGCGCAAGTCCTCGGTCTATTATCGCATGACGACCGCCAAGGTAAACACCATGACGGCCCGTCTCATGGATTTGCTCTTTCCTCAGCGCACCAAGAACTGGAGCATCTCCCCCACCCCCGATCCGGATTTGCCGCCGGATATTCTGAAGCAGGAACTCGGGCCGGAAATGCAGGCGCAGGCACAGGGCATTCTGCAGGAGCAGCTGGCACAGCTGCAACAGCAAAACGTCATTCCCGATGACCTGGCTTTGAAAAGGCTCTCGAACGATGCGGAGCAGCAGGCGTTCCGGCTGCTGAACACACCCGCCAACCGCCAGCGCGTGGCGCAGGCGCGGGCCGCGCGCATGGAAGCCGTCATCGACGATCAGCTCAAGGAATGCAACGCCAACGGCCAGCGGCGGCCAAGCTGGCAGCAGAACTGCCGCTCCGCCGTGACCTCGGCCTGTCTCTACGGCATGGGCGTCATCAAGGGGCCTCTGGTGGAGCGGGTGACGCAGCGGCGTTATGTCGCGACACAGGACGAAAACGGCGCTGTCATCTGGAAGGAACAGGCCGCCGGAGAAAGCCTGCGCCCCTATCACGAGGCCGTGTCCATCTGGGACCTGTTCCCCGATCCCGACGCCAGAGCCCCGGAAGAACTGCGCCACATCTGGCAGCTCCATCTGTATGCGGACAAGGACCTGCTCGATCTGACGAGTTTTCCCGGCTTCGACGGCGCGGCCATACGCCGCTACATGCAGGCCCATCCCGACGGCGACGCCAGACTGGAGACGTGGGAAGCGCAGCTGCGCGAACTGGACCCGGAACGCAGCGGCGGGGACTCCCTGCTGCACCGCTATCGCGTGCTGGAGCGCTGGGGATTTCTGTCCGGCGCTGATCTGGCCGGGGCCGGAGCGGACATTCCTCATGACCGGGAGGCGGACGTCTACCCGGCCAACATCTGGATGCTCATGGACGGAACCATCATCAAGGCCGCCGTCAACCCGCTGGAAGGCGTGGACATCCCCTATTTCTTCTTTGCCTATCAGCAGGACGACGCCACCTTCTGGCCCGAAGGTATCGCCTCGCTGCTGCGCGCTCCGCAGGCGGGCGTCAACGCCGCCGTGCGGGCCATGCAGGACAATGCCGCCGCCTCGTCCGGCCCGGTGCTGGGTATCAATGTGCACGCGCTCTCCCAGGGCGAGGAGCTGGGCGGCATGCTGGCCAATCGCATTTTCCTCTTCGACAAGCCCGGCGCGCATATCGGCGATCTCTTTTCCGCCATCAGCGTGCCGTCGTGCATAGAGCAGAATCTCGCCCTGTTCAACTTCTGGCAGAACGCCGCCGACGAAGTCTCCACGCCCCGCTTCAATGCCGGGGACGGCAACACCGCCGGAGCGGGCAAGACGGCCAGCGGCCTTTCCATGCTCATGGGCGCTTCCAACATTCTGCTCAAGGATCACGTCAAGAATTTTGACGACTGCATCATCGCGCCCTTCATCCGCGCCATGTTCCGCTGGAACATGCGCTGGAATCCAAGAGCGAACATCAAGGGCGACTTCGAGGTCGTCGCCAGCGGCAGCCAGTCCCTGATTGCCAAGGAAGTGCGCGCCCAGCAGGTTCCGGCCCTCATCACCTATCTGGGCATCCCGGCCTTTGAAAAATACATCAAGCCCGACGAACTTCTTGAAGTGGCACTTGAACAAACGGATCTGCCAGTGGAGCGCATTCTGCGCACGGAGGAGGAAGCGCGCACCCACGAGGCGCAGACGCAGGCCGCCGCAGCCCGGGCACAGGCGCAGGCTTTCGTTCAGGAACTGGAAGCGCGGGGCATGCCGCCGGAACAGGTGCAACAGCAGCTTCTGCTCATGGCGGCCCAGCACGGCATGGCCGCGCAGGCCGTGCAATAAGGAGCGGAAATGACAGGCACGGAACGCCGGAAGATACGCGACGAAGCCAGAGCCTATTTTGAAGGGCGACAGCAGGAAGTCGCCGCGCGCATCTTTCTCCGCCTGCTGGAAGCGGAAGGAGAGGAGGCGCGGGAAACGCTCGTCAACGCCTCGGAAGACCGGCTGCTGCATCAGGCGCAGGGACGCGCCCTGCTGGCAGCCGAGCTGACCCGCATCATCAGAGGAAGAACACAGGAGAAAGCATGAATCAGAACGCAGCCTTGCAGAATGAAGAGCCGCGCGACGACGCGGAAAACAGGGACAGCGAGCTTTCCGAAGGCTTTGCTCTGGCCCTTGAGGACGACGATACGCGCGACGCGTCCGTTCCCCCGGCGGAAGCGGACAGGAACGACGACGCCCCGCCCGAAGCGGAACGGCCGGCACAGAAGGAAGAATACGTCCCGCCGCAGGATACGACGCCGCCCGCGCCGCCCCTTCCTCTCGAAGAACCGGACGGCAGGGGAACGCCCGAAACGGCGACGCAGGCCGCCCCGCCCGTGCGCATGCTGGAAGCCGTGCCCGACGACATTGCCGAAGAGCTGGAAAACTTGCGGCGCATCAACCCCGACGCGGCCCGTCTGGCGCTGGAAGACAGCCCGGAGGGAGAAAGCATCCGCTCCCGGCTGGAAAGTTACGGGGCCGATCTGGCCATGGACAAGGCCGAGCGCATCATGGAGCAGCGCGAGCGCGCCCGCCATGAGGAAATGCGTTCGCGGCAGGCCGTGGAAGAACACAATCGCCGCTTCTTTGCCACGCTGGACAGCCGCGTTCCCGATTATGCGGCCATGATGCGCGACCCCGGCCGGGCGGAGGAACTGCGCGCCTATCAGCAGGAACTCTTCCGCTGGATTGAAAGCAAGCCCTATGCCGAAGGCGCGCGCCTGATGCGCGTGGCGCAGACCGGCACGAACGCCGAGGAAGTGGCCGATCTGCTGTCGCGCTTTGATGCGGAACGGAACAAGACCCGGACGCCCGATCCCGGCGGCGCGCTGGCCGTGCCCGGACGACGCGGCCCGGCCGTTGCCCCGGCGGGCATCGGAGACAAGAACGACTGGGACGCCGGTTTCAGAATGGCTCTGGCCAGCGACAATTAAAGCAGTTTCAGAAGGCAAAACGCTCTGACAAGGAGAATCCACCATGCCTCCCACGACAGGAACCGGGGACATCAGCTACCGCACCGCGGGCTATGTTTCCGGCATGATGCTCAAACGCGGCCAGCCGCTCATCATTATCTCCCGGCTGGGGCAGAACAAGCCCCTGCCCGCCAACAGCGGCAAGACCATCAAGTTTCGCGGCTATCTGAGCCTGCCCAACGATCCCAAGCCCCTGACCGAAGGCGTGACGCCCGCGGCCTCGCAGCCCACCTTCCGGGACGTGGAGGCCACCATCGTACAGTACGGCGACTGGATCGAGCTGACCGACGTGCTGAGCGACACGCATGAAGACCCCCTCTGGCCGGAATTTACCGACATTCTCGGCGAACAGGCCGCGCAGATGCTGGAGCGCGTCTGCATCAACGAGCTGCTGGGCGGAACCAACGTCTATTATTCCGGCGTCACCGGCGGCATCCCCGCCACCTCGCGCGGCGGCGTCAACGCGCCGCTGACGCTCTCTCTGCAACGGCGCGTGGTGCGCGGACTCAAGCGCCAGCTGGCCCAGCCCATCACCCGCGTGGTGACGGCCTCTCCCGCCTTCAACACCTCGCCTGTCGCCCCAGCCTATGTGGCTGTCTGCCATACGGACATCGAATCGGACATCCGCAACATGCCGGGCTTTGTTCCCGTGGAGAAATACGCCTCCTACAAGCCTCTGGAAGGGGAAATAGGCAGCGTTGAAGGTGTGCGCTATCTGGCCACGACGCTCCTCGATCCGTGGCTGTCGGCAGGGGCCGCGCCGCAGGCGGGCACGCCTGTGGAAAGCTCCGACGGCGCCTGCGCCGACGTGTACCCCATTCTCTTTTTCGGCAAGGACGCCTTCGGCGTCACGCCCTTTGCGGGCAAGCAGACCATTCAGCCCATGGTGCTCAATCCCAACACCCCGCGCGGCGGCGACCCGCTGGGCCAGCGCGGTTCCATCAGCTGGAAGGCCTACCGCACGGCCGTCATCCTCTACGATTTCTGGATGGCGCGCGTGGAAGTGGCCGCGGGCAAGCCTTAGGAGGCGCATATGGCGGAAAGAAGCGACAAGAAACAGCAGGACGTTTCCGCACAGGCCATGCCGGAAACGACGGCACAGCCCGCGCCGGAATACCCCGAAGCGAACGCCGCGCCCGTACCCGAACGGGCCGGAGCGGCGAAAGGCGAACAGGGCGCGTCCCGGCCAGCGCCGGGGGAAACGGTGCGCGAACAGGAAGCCATGAACGCGCAGGTCAGGGGCGAACGGCGGCGCTGGCTGCTCATTCAGGCGGATGCCAGCGATACCACGCCCGTCTTTGTGGGCGTCAACGGCTTTCATCTTTCCCTGAAGCGCAATGAACCCGTGCTGGTTCCGGAATCCGTCATCCGCGTTCTGCGCGACGCGACCACCTGCCGCATCGAAACCGGCGCTGACGGGCGTTCGCGCCTGTCCGCAACGCGCGTGCCGCGCTTTGCCTTCACGGTGGCCGACCGGCGCGAAGACCTGACGGGAGCGTAACATGCGCGCGGAAACGGTCCTTCGCCTTGTTTCGGGCGCATTGCAGGACCTGGAGCCGGGGCTGGAAAGCCGCTGGCCCTGGGAAGGCGACGCGGAGCGCATCGGTCTGCTGGACTTTCTGAATGCCGCCGTGCGGGCCGTTGCCCTGCACCGGCCCGACGTCTGCGCCGTAACCGAGGCCATCCGCCTTGAACCCGGCATGCGCCAGCATATCCCGTGCCGCCGTCTGCATGGCGCAAGCCGTGACGCCACGGGATTCATCGAGCTGATCAGGAATATGGGCGCGGACGGCGGACATCCCGGCTCGGCCATTGTCGCCGCCCGTCCCGAACTGCTTCTGGCATGGGCCGACGCGCAACGCTCCGGGCCCGTGGTGGAGAACTTCGCCTACGACCGTCTGACCAACAGCGCCATTTATTACGTCTATCCCGCCGTGCCGGAAGGCTGCGACGTGTGGGTTGAAGCCACCTACTCCGCCCCGCCGCCGGAAATCGTGTCGGCGGAACAGCCGCTGCCCCTGCCCGACGACTACGCCCAGGCGCTGACGCATCACATGCTGGCGTCGATACTTTCCGGCGACAACGAAAGCAGCAACGCCGGCAAGGCCAGCTATCACATGCAGCTTTTCAGCAGCCTGCTGGGCGTCAAGACGCAGGTTGACACGACCTGGCCACGGGCACGGAACAGCATGGGGGACGCCTAAATGCGCATGACGCCTCTGAAACGGCTTTTGCCGCAGGTGCTGCCCTGCCCGTCCAGCATGGCGCTGGATGCCCTGCAATTCATGGCCGTTGACTTCTGCACGCAGACGGAAGTCTGGAGCGAGCGTTTTCAGGAGCCGCTGGCCGCAGGCGACGCCGTTCTCTGCCTTTCGGCCCCCGGAGAGGCCGTCATCGTGCGCGTCCGCGCCCTCTGGCTTGACGGCAGCGAACTCTCGTCCTCGGCCTACAGCAGCGAAGGCGACGTTGTACGCCTTGAAGCCCCGGCGACACGTTCCCTGACCGCTACGGCGGAGGCCGTCCTGCGGCCGTCGCGCATGGCGGAGAATATTCCTCAAGAGATACTTGAAGAATGGGGCGACATCATCGCCTACGGCGCTCTGGCCAAACTCAAGGCCATGAGCGGCAGGCATGTGGAATGGGCGGACGCGCAGGGCGCTGGCCTTGCCCTGCAAGCCTACAACGAAGGCGTCGCCCGCGCCCGGGGCCGGGTGTTGCGGCGACGTTACGGAAACGGACGCGGCACGCTGCGGCTGGGCGGCTTTCAGGAGGTGCTATGAGCAGTCTTCCGCTTGTCAACGTCACGGCGCGCATCACGGATCAGGGCGGCCGCCCCATAGCCGGGGCCGTCGTCAGGATGCGGCTGTGCGCGCCGGAAAAATATCAGGGGCTGATCGTCCCCCGCGAAACGTCGCAGGTCACGGACGCCGCCGGTCTGGCCGTGCTGCGGGTCTTTCCCAATGCGCTGGGCTACGAGGGCAGCGAGTATGACGTGCATGTTTCCTTCCCCGCGTCGGGGGCGGGCGTCTGCGGCTGCACCGACAGTCTGCCCGTGCTGCGTCCCATACGCGCCCATGCGGTCGTGCCCAACAGCGACTGCAATCTTTTCGACATTCTCAACCTGCCGCCCTACGAGCAGCGGGGAGCCGGTTCCGTCCTGCCCGAAGAAGTGGCCGGATATGCGGCCGCGGCCGCAAACAGCGCCGAAGCCGCCAGAAGCAGCGCCGCGGCTGCGGCCGGTTCCACGGCAGCCGTCGAGGCCGCCGCCAAAGCCGCAAAGGCCGCGCAGACGGCCGCCGAGGACTTTGCGGAAGAAGCCGAACAGCACGTCCACCGCGTGCGCGATCTGGTTTCGGAAGTGGACGCCAGAATCTGCGAATGGACGGAAACCGGCACGGAACAGGTGGAAAAGGTCACGCAGCGCCTGCTGACCGACGCCCGACAGTGCATCGCGCAGGACAAGGCCGACGCACTCAACGCCATTGAGCAGCGCGCCGGAGAAGCTCTTGCCGAAGCCACGGAACGCCTGACAGCCGCCCGGACGGAAGCCGTGCTTGCCGTCAACGAGGCGGGGGCGACGGCCGTGCATGCCGTGGAAGACGCCCGCGACAACGCCCGGGACGAGTTGAACGAAATGGCCGGGCAGTTCGAGGAAGACTTCGAGACGCTGGCAGAGCGCGCCGAAGCCGCCGCCAAACGCGCCGGATGCGCCTCGGCAGCGGCGGCCAACAGCGCCGCGCGGGCATGCGAATGCGCGACCCGTGCCGAGACGGCAGCAAAGGACGCCGTTCAGGCCCGAAACGAGGCGGCGGACGCCGCACGACGCGCCGAGACAGCCGCGCAGTGCGTGAAGTCCGACGCGCAGCGCGCCGAAGCGGCGGCGGATTCCGCCAGAAAGAGCGCCGATCATGCCGAAGGTTCCGCCCTTGCCGCACAGAAGGCCGCGGCGGCAGCCGACGCCAGCGCCAAGGATGCCAATCTGGCGGCGGAACAGGCGGTCGCCGCCCAGCAGGCAGCGGCGGCGGATCGGGACTACGTGGCGGGCGTGGCGGCGGACGTCGAACAGGCCGTCAGGGATGTGGCCGTGGACATGCTCACGCCGCAGGTGGTGAGCGAGGCCATAGACAAGGCCACGGCGGAAGCTCAGGCCCATGCGCAGGCGGCCGCCGACAGCGCGGCAGCGGCGGAAGCCACGCTGAAGGAAACGAAGGACAGCGCCACGGAAGCCGCCCGGCAGGCCAATCTCGCCAAGACCCGGGCGGATCGTGCCGAAAGCGCCGCACAGGCGGCCGAAGATGCCGCCAGAGCCGCGGATTGCGCCGCCTCGCGGGCGACCCAGAAGGCCGAAGACATCATGGCGCACATGGCCGACGGCGTCACAGTCGCATGGACATCCGACGAGGCCATTCCGCAGGGAGAGCTGCTGCCTCTGCCCCAGAACTGCGGCTATTACCCCGGGCATCATGCCGTCAGCCTGTCCTGGGACGGGCTTGTCTGCCATGTGGGCCGACAGTTTGAGGAAGTCGGGGAACCCGGCCTTCTGTCTCATGCCGTACGGCTGCTGTTTGCCGCCCCCGCCCTTTCCGACTGGCAGGCGCGCATCTGCGCCCATGTGGATGCCCCCGCGGCGGGCGACGAGGCTTCCATGCTGGAAGAACGCCTTGCCGCCATAGAACGCAATCTTTCCCGGCTGGATCGGGAAGCCGTGCGTTTCACGGCCGACGATACAGCCGCCCCCTGACGCCTTCCGGGGGCGCTGTCCGACCATCGACGGTAAGCCGGTGGACGACGGCAAGCGAGATTCTGTCACAACAAGCAGTCCAGGAAAGGCGCTTTCCGCGAAGTTGCGGTGCGGCGGGCTGCTTATAATCAAGCAGGAGGAGAGACATGCCCATTTCCGTGGAAGTGAAAAACGGCCAGCTTCATATTCGCGACGGTGAAAAGCTCTACAGGCTGAACCCTGAGAGCGTCGGCGTCCAGATCAAGCTGACCGCGCAGAACGGCGTCGAGCAGGCGGACGTGCAGGCCGAACTGGAAGCCATTCATACGCGGATTGATGCCGTAGACGCCCTTGCCAAGCGCACGAGCTGGCGCGGCTCGGTCAATTCCGACAGCGAGATTCCGACCACCTATGAAGCCGGTGATCGCTGGGTGGTGGCCACGCCGGGCGTCTACAAAGGACAGACGCTGGAAGCGGGTGAAATCATTGTGGCCATTGTCAGCCGTCAGGGCAGCGACAACGACAACAGCGACTTCACCTTCGCCCAGTACAACCTGAACGGGGCCGTGACCGGCCCGGCATCGGCTGTTGACGGCAATATTGCCTGCTTTGATCAGACGACCGGCAAGGTGGTGAAGGATTCCGGCCTGAAGACGGCCGATGTTCAGTCCGCCGTGGACTCCAGCAAAAAGGTCTGGAACAAGACCGCAGCCGCCGTGCCGGATACCATGCCGGAAGACCTGCATAATGGCGGTCTGCTGATTGTGGACTCCGGTTTCGGCGGGTAATCCGCCGGGAAACAGCACGGACGAGGGGCGCGGGAGGGCTCGCGCTCCTCGGGGGAGGCGTTAGCGTGAAAACAATCTACCTGAACTCCAACGGAAAGCCGGAGCGGCTCGGCATTCTGCCGGATTCCCTCCCCGACGCGGGAGCCGCCGACGAAATGCACTCCCCCGCCGGGACGCGATCCCAGACCATTCCGGCGGGCACGCCCTGGAAAACGCCGGTCTATGTGGCGGGAGCGCACAGGCTTGAAGTCTTCCTTGACGGTCTGGCCTGCGTTGCCGGCGATGCCGGGAACGCCCAGTACAGCGAGGCGGGCGCGCCCGGAGAATCGTCCGACAGCATCTCCTTTCACTTTGACGTCACGCCGGAAAGCGACGTGCTGTTCCGGCTGAAATAGAGGAAAACATCATGTTTCCCAAACTGCTGCAACGACTTTTTGCCAACGAGGGCGCCGGGCCCAAATTGCGCACCGATATTCTGCCGCTGGACAACAAAACGCTTGGCGTCAACGGAGAAGGCGCTGTCGCGGTGCAGTTGTCCGATGCCGTAGACAGCGCATCCAGCACGACGGCAGCCTCGTCTAACGCCGTCAAGACCGTCTGGGACAAGGCCAATAGCGCGGCAGCGTCGGCGAACGCCGCCCAAAGCGCGGCCACTGACGCGAAGGCCACCGCCGACACGGCACGGGACAGGGCCGACGCCGCTTACACAGAGGCTACGAAAACGGCAAGTACCACGGCTGCCGGGCGCGTGCAGCTGTCCGATGCCGTAGACAGCGCATCCAGCACCACGGCGGCTTCATCCAAAGCCGTCAAGACCGTCTGGGACAAGGCCAATAGCGCGGCAGAGTCAGCGAGCGCCGCCCAAAGCGCGGCCACTGACGCGAAGGCCACCGCTGACACCGCGCAGGACACGGCCGACGCAGCCAAGACGGCGGCAGCCGCGGCCCAGGCAAAAGCCAACAGCGCCTATACCGAGGCCACGAAGACCGCAAGCACGAGCGCCGCCGGACGCGTCCAGCTGTCCGATGCCGTCAACAGCGCATCCAGCACGACGGCGGCTTCATCCAAAGCCGTGAAGGCCGCCTATGACAAGGCCAACAGCGCGGCAACGGCGGCGAACGCCGCGAAAACGATCGCGACGTCCGCCCAGACTAAGGCCAACAGCGCCTATACACTTGCCGAGGGTGCGTCTTTTCCCAAAGGGACCCGGCTGCTCTTCCATCAGGCGGCCGCCCCCACCGGCTGGACGAAGCAGACGACCGTTAATGACGCGGCCCTGCGCGTGGTGTCCGGCACGACCGGCGGCGGCACGGGCGGGAGCGTGGCGTTCAGCACGCTGTTTGCCGCGGGGAAGACCGTGACGCTTTCCGGCAACGTGGGAGAAACGACGCTGACTGTGGCGCAGCTGGCGTCGCATACGCATAAGATGCGTATTAATGAGAGCAGTGGGACTACAGGAACGTCAGCTCATGCACCGGATGGTCTAACCTCACTCGAAAAATTCACATATCCAACGTACTCTACCGGCAGCAGCGCATCCCATACCCACACCCTTTCCGGCAAGGCGACCATCGCCCTGAACGTCAAGTACACCGACGTCATCATCTGCGCCAAAGCCTGACAGGAGCCGTCGCAATGAATTGTCCTTTCCGCAATTTTGAGGAATGTCCCGAACACAGCAAGAAAGGCGGCTGCGCCTTCTGGCTGTCCTACACGGTGAATCGCCCGAACGCCGAGGCTCAGGTCGAGGGCTGCGCCGTCACCCTGACCCCGCTGTTGCTTGTTGAAAATGCTCACTATCTTGGTGCCGTCGCCGGGGAGGTCAGCAAGGTCGGCGCGGAGGTGAGCGCCGGGCGCTGCGAAGCCGTCAGAAACGGCGAAGCCACGCGGATGCAGCTTCTTACCCTGGCATCCGGGCAGCGCCGGCTTGTGCAGCCTGATTACTCTGCAACACTCAAACTCGAAGCCGCACAGGTTAAGGAGTAGCCCATGCCTGTTGTTACCGTTGTACCGAAAGACCATCTGATCAGCGTTGACGGCGTTGCCCTCAATCTCTCTTTCGATGCTCCCGAAACCATGCACGCTCTGCAATGGGATGGACAGCGCGGGCATATCGAATGGGAAGACGACTACAACTGGCCTCTGGAACCGGAAGCCTACAACGATGAAGTGGCTCCCTACGTGGCCTTGTGGCAGGCGGAAAAAGACCGTCTGGACAAGGCCGCCGCCGAGGCCGCCGAAGAATACAATTCTCTCGCCAATACCAAGGCCCGCAAGCTCGCGGAGATCAACGCGGCCTGCGACGCCGCTCTTGCCGCTCTCACGGCGGACTATCCCGAGTCCGAACTGCTGACCTTTGACAAGCAGGAGGCCGAAGCCCGCGCCCTGCTGGCCGACCCCGAAGCGGCCACGCCCTTTCTCACGCCTCTTGCCGCGGCGCGCGGTCTGGAAACCGAAGAACTGGCGCGCAAGGTCATTGCCAAGGCCGACGCCTTCACCACGGCATCCGGCCATGTCATCGGCCTGCGTCAGAAGGACGAGGACAGACTCAAGGCCGCGCAGTCCGTCGAGGACGTGGCCGCCATCGTGCCGGAATACCGTCTGCCGGAGGCTGAATAATGGGCTACTGGAAAAATCTTCTCATCGCGCACGATCAGCTGTGCAACGTCGTCGCGGGCGGCTGGCCGGACGAAACCATCTCCAGCCGGGCTTTCCGCTGGAGCCGGGACGGCGTGCGGCACTGGCCGCGCATCTGTATTGACGCCCTGTTTTTCTTTGACCGCGACCCGTCCACAGGGCGCAGGCACTGCGAACTCTCCTATCTGTCCGAGCAGCTGCGCCTGCAAATGCCGCCGGAAATGCGGGAATAGCATCATGGCTTCCCTGCTGTTCGGCATTTCCTTTCGCAACCCCGATACCGGCGAAGAGGCGCAGCTCGGGCTGGAGACAGGCACAAACCAGCTCTATGTACGCAGCACCAGGGGCGGCGACTGGTCGGCATGGGAGAAGGTGGGCGGCAAATGGGCTGCGCCGTTGACGTTGCAACTGACCGGCGCCGTTACCGGCAGCCTCAGCTTTGACGGTTCGGAAGGCACGCTTTCATGGCCCCTTGTTCAGGGCGATGACGCAATGGACGAAGCCGCGGTGGAAAAAATAGCGCGGCGCATCGCCGGGGAACTCATAGAGGAGCATGAGCAGCGTTACTTCCATTCCAGATTGGGGAACTGACCATGACGACACTTGCCGTTACCGTCTTTGCCGGAGAAGTTCCGCGCATTGCGCCCCGTCTGCTGGAATCGCAGCAGGCAGCGCAGGCCGTCAACTGCGATGTGACGCAGGGGCTGCTGCGCCCCCTGCGTTCGCCGGGCAGGGTTCAGGCCCTGCCCGCTCCGGCACAGACCATCTTCAAGCATGCCGTGGACGGCTGGCTGTCCTGGCCGGACAGGGTGGACGTGGTCAAGTCCGCCATCTTCGACGCCGACGGGGAACGTCCTCTCGGACAGCTGCTCATGACCGGCGCGCGCGACTATCCGACCATGTACCTTGCCGGAGGCGAGGTCTTCCGTCTGGGAATCCCCAGACCCGACGCCGTCCTTGCCGTGACCACGGCCACAGGGGCGGCCCTGCGCAACGTGGAAGCCGTCGCCTTTGCCTCGGACGACCTGGAGAGCGCGCCGGGGCGGGAAAACTTTGCGGGAGCCGAAATCCTGGGCGAAGACGACGTGACGCTGACGGTATCGGCCAGCCTCGCCGCATCGCGCGGCCCCGTCGTCACACAGGACGATGATGACGAGGATGACGAGGATGCCAGCTGTGCCGACCTTTCCTTTGACCGCGCGGCCTGTCTGGCGGCAAAGGTGCTGCAACTCAATGATGCCGCCGCCGAAGGCCGCCGGGACTGGACCGCGGAGGAAGCGGCGGCGCACATCACGGACGCGGGCTTCGACAGCGTGCGGGAATGGTGGGAAACCTACGGCGACGAGGAAAGCGTCTGCCCGTGGGACAATGCCACCTGCTGCCGCAAGGCCGGGTATGTCTATTATGCCGGAGGCGAAGCCCGCAAGCCGGAGGTGGTTCGTTCCTCCTCCTACTGCTACACCGTGGTGCAGCGCGTGGCCGACGGGCTCATTGCCTATGAAAGCGCGCCGTCGCCGCCGTCTGAAATCCTTGACGTACTGACGGGCGACGGCGTTACCCTGAGCGGCTTTGTCATCCCCGAAGCGCCGGACCTGCGTATCACGCATGTGCGCATCTATCGCACCGTCGCGGGCAACGAGTCCGCGGACTGGCGCTTTCTGGCGGAATTGTCCGTGGAGGAACTGGCCGCCGCCGGCTGGAAGTACGAGGACACGACGCACGATAAGGACGTTTCGACCGAGGTGCTTGTCACCAGCCAGTGGGACCCCATCCCCGACAATGCGCGCGGACTGATCAAGACGGACAACGGCATTTATGCCTGCTTCCGGGGCAACGAGCTGCTGCTGTCCGAACCCTTCTATCCCTATGCCTACCCCGCCGCCTACCGCCTCACTGTGGAAGACGCCATTGTAGCGCTGGCCCATGTGGACAACACCATTGTGGTGCTGACCGAGGGGCGCCCCTATCTGGCGCAGGGAACGGCGCCGGAAAGCATGCAGCTCGTCCACCTGCCCATCGAGCAGTCCTGCATTGCGGCGGGCAGCGTCGCCACACTGCCCGGCGGCGTCATCTATGCCAGCCCCGACGGACTCATGCTCTTTTCCTCCAATCAGCAATCCCTGCTCACGGAACAGACGCTGACGCGGGAGCAGTGGCAGGAACTGCAACCGGAACGGCTGCTGGGTTCCGTCCATGACGGGCGCTATGTGGGCTTTTTCGAGGGCACGCGGGAGGGGCTGCTCTTTCATATCGGCAGGGCCGACGTGGTGCGTCTGCGCCTGCCCGAAGGCTGGCGCGTGCGCTGCCTCTACCATCACAGTCAGGATGACGCCCTGTATCTGGCGGCGCAAACGCCGGAAGGCGAAGGCATCTGGCAGTTTGAAGGCGGCGCGGAGCCTCTGCCCTATCTCTGGCGCAGCAAGGATTTTTTCACGTCGGCCCTGTGCGGCATGACGGCGGCGCGCATACAGGGAAATCAGGATGCCCGTCATCTCCTGCTGCGCGTCTTCGGGCCGGACAGGCAACGCTGCCGCGACAGTGTGCGCGTGCGCGGCGGCAAGACGCTGCGCCTGCGGCCGACGCGGGCCGAACGTCTCTGGAGTTTCGAGCTTTCCGGCGTTGCCGAGGTATGCGAGGCGCGTCTGGGGAGCAGCGTCGAAGGGGTGGAATATGGGCAATAAGGGAGGTCTGCCGTCCGTTCCGCGCGGGCTGGCTCAGGAGCTGACACTCTATCTCCAGGCGCTGGACGGCCTTGTCCGCCGCATGGCGGGCATGGTGCGCGGCACGGTGCAGGAAACGGACGCCGCGCGCTCCACGGTTGCGGCGCTGCGCTCCAGAACGACGAGCGCAGGAACAGCGGCCGCCAGCTGCGTGGGCACGGATCAGCTCATGGACGGGGCCGTGGGAACAAAGCAGCTCAAGCGCAAGGCCGTCACCACGGACATTCTGGCCGCGAACGCGGTAACGGAAAGCAAGCTCCGCGACGGCGCCGTCAGCAAGCAGAAACTGGCGGACGGCATTGTGCCGGAATGGAGCGAGGGAACCGCGCAGGACGGCGAGGAAATCAATCTGGGCGCATGGGCCGGACGCCCCGCCCTCTGCGTCACGGGCTTTGACCTGCCGTTCCCCGGCGCGGCGTGGGACAGCCTTTCCGTAGGTTTTGACGACCTGCGCCATGACGGAACCGTCTGGCGCTGTACGGCGCGGGCCCGGCTGGAAAGCGCCGACGCGGAAACGCCGGTTTCGCAGGGCAGCATCCGCTGGCAGATTGTGGGGAAAAGGGCATGAGCATGACCGACGAACGTTTCTGCATGCGGCATCTTGCGCCGGGCGCGCCGGAATCTCCCTACGTTGTCCGCCGTATCTGGCGGCGCATGGAGGAAGACCGGCTGACGCGGGCGACCTTCTACGACGGTTCCGTAACCACGGCGGACGGCCTTGTTCACGAGCTGCTGGAATGCGGCGCGCTCTCCTTTGCCCTGTTCTGGGAAGGCTATCTCTGCGGCGCGGCCTGGTTCAACGCCTTTGAAGGGCGCACGGCACGCGGGCATTTTACCCTGTTCCGCAAGGTCTGGGGACATGCGCGCACCGTACCCGTCGGGCGGGGCATCTTCTCCACGGCGCTGCATCTGAAGGATGCCCGCGGCTATTTCTTTGACGCCGTGCTGGGGCTGACGCCGGAATCCAGCCTGTCGTGGCGGCTGGCCCTGCGCTGCGGCGCGCGGCTGGTCGGCAGGATTCCCAACGGCGTCTATCTGGCGGCGGAAGATCGCAGCGCCCCGGCCGTACTGGTGGCCGCCACGCGCGAAAGCCTGAAAGGGGAACATTGATGCGCATATACACACGCATTGCCATGAGCATGAGAACCGGGCGCATTCTGCGGGCCGAGTTCGTCCATTTTCACGGGCCTGTGGCCCTCTGCGGCGGTGGCAGCGGCGGCGGAAGTTCCACCACCAACACGGTGGACTACGGCTACAATGACCGCATGGCCACGCTTTCCGAAGAGCAGCAGGCATGGGCCAGAGAATACTTCAACATGTGGCAAAAGCACTTCAAGCCGCTCGAAATAGCGCAGGCACAGGCTAATCTGTCGCTGCTGCCGCTGGAAACAGATTTGTACAAAAAGCAGCTTTCGGCCGCCTCCACGCTTCTGCCGCAGCAGACGCAGGCGGCAAGCTCTTTCCTGAGCGCCGCGACCAAGGGCGTGGACGTGAACGAACGCATGGCTCTGGCCACGGCGGACGCCGCGTCGGCATGGAAGGACGTGCAGGCGCAGACGACGCGCGCCAATGCGCGCATGGGCGTCAATCCCAACAGCGGCCGCTTTCAGGGCATCAACGCCGCGCTGGATACGCAGAAGGCCGCCCAGCTTGCCGGAGCCCGCACCCAGGCCCGCGTCGGCGCGGAGCAGGAAAACTTTGACCGCCTCAAGGCTGCCGCCGGTTTCAATGCCACGGGCGGCATCCTGCAGGGCATCGGCGCGCTGACGTCGTAGACAGGAGGCATTTTCATGGCGCTCTACAAATCCAGCAATCCGTTCGGCCGGGCAAGTTCCGCCTTTCAGCAGGCGTCCCAGACTATGGGAAGCCAGACAAAGGAAGGGCCGCGCACGGAGTATGAAGCCTCCTTTTCTCCCGGCCAGATGCTCATGCAGGGCATCGGCATTGTCGGCGCGGGAAAGCAGCTTTACGGCATGGGGCAGGAAGCCGCCGGTTTTCTTGCCGGGCTCGGCGCGCCCGATGCCGCGGGCGCGGCTTCCGGCGCTGCCG
>DXFI01000161.1 GCA_019114565.1 Candidatus Desulfovibrio intestinigallinarum
CCCTTTGCGCGCCAGCGAAAGGGGTTCCCCTCCCCCGGAAACAACAAAACCTCGCTTTACGAAACGATCTTTCTGGCCTACCATGTGCGGGCGTGCGGCATGTGAAATTTGGAATGCCGCGAAGGAAAAGGAAAGCATGAGAAAACCGCAGTTGTTGATGGGTCCTTTGGCGCTGGCGCTTCTGGGCATGGCCTTTTGTTTGTGGAGCGCCTTCGGCAATGACATCAATTTTTGCGTGACGGCGGGCTGTTCGCTCTATCAGGATTTTTCCATTGGCGGCGTCTCGCTTTGGTGGCTGGGCATGACGGCCTTTGCCGGTCTCTTCCTGCTGGCGCTGGTGGGGGCAAGCGCATGGGGCGTCGTGTTTTCCGCGCTGGCACTGGCGGGCGACATTGCCCTCCTGCTGCTGATGGTCTTTACCGCCCCGTGCATCAGCTGTCTTGTGGTGGCCGTCTTCTTTGCGCTGTCGTTCTGCGCCTTCCGGCGCGCCTATGCGGATGAAGAGCGGCGCGGCCCGCAGCGGCATTCCCTGCTGCTGCTCATCTGGATGGCGCTCTTTCTGGTCAATGTGGGCGTGGCCGTGCGCTCGCAGAACGACGTCTGGGCCATCAACGATCTGGTTCCCAACGAGGAAGGCAATATTGCGCCTTCAGTGCGCATGTTCTTCTCTCCTTCCTGTCCCTCCTGCCGTCAGGGTGTTGAGATTCTTTCCGGCAAGGTGGACGTCGGTTTCTACCCGGTGACGGAAAGCCCGGAAGATCTGATCAAGATTCTTGCCATGCGCAAGCACCTCGACGACGGCCTGAGCATGGCCGAGGCTCTGGCCCAGTCGCAGAAGGCCGTGCGCGAGGACGTGAGCCTGTGGTCGCCGGACGCCGTCTGGCTGCGCTTCCGGCTGCTGCGCAACAAGGCGCATATCTTCCTTGCAGGTTCCCGGACCATTCCTTTCTTTGAATATCACGGACTGCCGTCCATGCTCGTGCGGCAGGCGCAGCGGGCCGCGACGGCTCCGGCGAACGCCGCGTCGCCCAAGACGCATACGCCGCCCCCCGGCTCCTGGGACGGCACGGGATCGGAACCGTCCTTTCTGAACGACGATCCCATTGCCGGGCAGTGCGGCAACGGCCGCCCCTGCCCCTAGGCAAAACAGTTTGAATATTCAAACAGCATCGGACTATTGACGAATGTTCGACTTATCCTTTATGTAGGATAGCTTTTTCGCGCAATAGCGCGTTACAAAATTCCCGAGACCGGCGCGACTGCCGGCGGAAAGAGCAATGCGGGAGCGGCCGGCGGCGGATGCGGGGCAAAAAAAGCCCGCGGCGCGGCCGGTCGGCGCACGACCGTCGCTCCCTCAACAAGTGGGCATAAGATGAACGCACTTTTTCAGGATCAGCGGGACGAAATCGTCAACGCGTGGGTGGATGCGGTTTTCAATACCTATGCGCTGGAAACTACTGGCTTTCTGCGCACGCAGAATGATCCCTTTGCCAACCCTGTGGCGCATATGACGCGCGAGGCCGCGGGCATCGTCTATGACGCCGTAGCCGGAGAGGACGTCGATCCCGCGCAGGTCAAAAAGGCCATTGACCGCTTTGTGAAACTGCGCGCGGTGCAGGACGGAACGCCGGGGCAGAATCTGGGCGTCTTCCTGCTGCTGAAGCCCATTCTGCGCAAGATGGTGCTGCCGCGCTGCTCCGGTTCGGACGCGCTCACGTCCTACTACCTCGAAGCCGAATCACGCCTCGACAGCGTCATGCTGCTGGCGTTCGACATGTATACGGCGGATCGCGACATCATCGCGGAATCCCGCATCACGGAAATACGCAACCAACACGCCCAGCTTGTGCGCTGGGCGCAAAAGGTGGGAGGCAGCCCGCTCAACCCGGCGGGCAAGGAATAACACTCTTTGCAAGAGAGGTAGGGAATGTTCGCTTCTTTGCTGGTGGTGGCGATCATCGGGGCCATTGCCTGGGCGGGATCGGCCGTTGGGCTTGGCGTCCTGTTCGGTGTAGTGCTGCCCTATGTGGCCGTAGCCGCCTTCTTCGTCGGCGTCATCTGGCGCATGGTGTACTGGGCAAAATCGCCCGTACCGTTCGCGATCCCCACGACGGGCGGTCAGGAACGGTCTCTGGACTTTATCAAGCAGGCCAAATGGGACTGCCCCACCACCACCTTCGGCGTGGTGCGCCGCATGTTCCTGGAAGTGGTCTTCTTCCGCTCCCTGTTCCGCAACACCTGTGCGGACGTGCGGGAATTCGACGAGGTCAACAATGGTCCCCGCACCATTTACTTCTCGTCCAAATGGCTGTGGGTCTTCTCGCTGCTGTTCCACTACTGCTTCCTGCTGGTCTTCATCCGTCACTTCCGTTTCTTCATGGACCCGGTCTGCCCGGTGATCACCTGGATTGAAACCATCGACGGCATCATGCAGGTGGGCGCCCCCCGCTTCTTCTGGACGGGCGGTCTGCTGCTGTGCGCCCTGCTCTTCCTGCTGGCGCGCCGCGCCTTCAATCAGCGCCTGCGCTACATCTCGCTGCCCAACGACTACTTCCCGCTGTTCCTGCTGATCGGCATCGTGGGCACGGGCATCTGCCTGCGCTACTTTGATAAGACCGACATCGCGCAGGTCAAGGTCTTCATCATGGGTCTGGTGCACTTCGCTCCCGTGAGCGCGGACGGCATCAACTCCCTGTTCTTCGTGCATCTCACGCTGGTCAGCGTGCTGCTGCTCTACTTCCCCTTCTCCAAGCTCATGCACATGGCGGGCATCTTCTTCAGCCCCACGCGCAACCTGCCCTGCAACACGCGTGAAGTGCGCCACGTCAACCCCTGGAATCCGCCCAAGCAGTTCTACACCTACGCCGAATATGAGGACGCTTTCCGCGACGCCATGGCCGATGCCGGTCTGCCGCTGGAAAAGCAACCCGAAAAGGCCGCTGAGTAAGGAGTCGCCAAGATGGCCAAATTGCCTACGCCTCAAGAACTCGTGGCCAGCCGCCCGGACTTTCCCGAGCAGGACTGGCTTGACGTAAAGCCCCAGTTCACGCCCGGCAGCTACTGCTACCCGGCCAAGAAAGAGACCATGGAGCTGCTGCACATGCCCAATCCCCACGATTGGGACCCGGCGGCCGAAGACTGGAATCTGCCCGAAGACTGGGAAAAGATTCTCTGCGACGCCTTCGCCGAACGCCTTGAAAAGCACCGCTCCCTCAAGCTCTTCATGGACATCTGCGTGCGCTGCGGGGCCTGTGCCGACAAGTGCCACTTCTTCCTTGGCACCAACGACCCCAAGAACATGCCGGTGCTGCGCGCGGAACTGCTGCGCTCCCTCTACCGCCGCGACTACACCATGCTGGGCAAGATTCTCGGCAAGAAGGTGGGCGCCCGCGGCTGGGACAAGGACGTGGTGAAGGAACTCTTCTACTACGCCTATCAGTGCACCGAATGCCGCCGCTGCTCCCTCTTCTGCCCCTACGGCATCGACACGGCGGAAATCACCGCCATCGTGCGCGAACTGCTGCATGAAGTGGGCCTCGGCATCCACTGGATCATGGACCCGGTGAAGAACTGCTCCTTCACGGGCAACCACCTGGGCATCCAGCCCCACTCCTTTGTGGAAATCGTGGAAATGCTGGCCGATGACTGCGAAACCATCACCGGCATCCGTCCCAAGACGCCCTTCAACGAAAAGGGCCACGAAATCCTCTTCATCACGCCTTCCGGCGACGTGTTCGCGGACCCCGGCATCTACACCTTCATGGGCTATCTGATGCTGTTCCACGAACTGGATCTCGACTACACCTTCTCCACCTACGCCTCCGAAGGCGGCAACTTCGGCTCCTTCACCACGTTCAACATGGCGAAGAAACTCAACGCCAAGATGTACGCCGAAGCCGAACGCCTGGGCGCCAAGTGGATTCTGGGCGGCGAATGCGGCCACATGTGGCGCGTGATCAACCAGTACATGGACACCTACAACGGCCCCACCCCCGCCAACATGCAGGTGCCCGTGTCGCCCATCACCGGCACGCGCTTCCAGCATGCCGCGTCCACCAAGATGGTGCACATCGCCGAGTTCACGGCCGACCTCATCAAGCACAACAAGCTGAATCTGGACCCGAGCCGTAACGATCACATCATCACCACCTTCCACGACTCCTGCAACCCGGCGCGCGCCATGGGCCTGCTCGACGAGCCCCGCTACGTGCTCAAGGCCGTGTGCAACAACTTCGTGGAAATGCCCGAGAACACCATCCGCGAGCAGACCTTCTGCTGCGGCGCGGGTTCCGGCCTCAATACCGAAGAAATCATGGAGCTGCGCATGCGCTCCGGCATGCCCCGCGGCAATGCCCTGCGCTATGTCCAGCAGAAGTACGGCGTCAACCACATGGCCTGCGTCTGCGCCATCGACCGCGCCACCCTGCCGCCTCTGGCCAACTACTGGGCCCCGGGCGTGACGGTCAGCGGTCTGCACGAACTGGTGGCCAATGCGCTCGTCATGAAGGGCGAATGCAAGCGCACCATGGACCTGCGCCAGGAAGACCTGCCCAATGTGGAGCCGGATGAAACCGAGACGCAGGTGGAGGGCCAGTAAATGTATAACGCCAAAGCTGTCATTGTCGGCATCATCATCTTCGCGGGCATCTTCTCCGCGCCGTTCTGGGTCAACTTCAACGGCACCCGGGACTACAAGCGCCCCGAGCTCGTGCTGCCCAAGACGCCCAACGAAAAGGCATGTATCGAGTCCGCGGAATTCATGCGGGCCAACCACATGACCCTGCTCAACGAATGGCGCGATCAGGCCCTGCGTAACGAAAACCGCGTCTATGTGGCCTCCGACGGCAGGAAGTGGACCATCAGCCTGCAGAACACCTGCATGAAGTGCCACGACAACTACGCGGAATTCTGCGACAAGTGCCACGTCACCAACAACGTCGATCCCTATTGCTGGACCTGCCACATTCTTCCCAAGGGGAACAAGTAATGAACAACAGCAGAAGAAGTTTCCTTAAGGTGGCGGGGCTCTCTGTATTCGCTCTCAGCAGCGGAGTGGCCGGGCTGGCCAATGCCGCACAGGTCGCCCCCGGCCGCTATGAGCGCGGCGCCAACGCCCTGCATGCCAAACGCTGGGCCATGGTCATCGATACCCGCGCCTTCAAGTCCGCCGAAGAATACAAGCCGATCATCGAAGCCTGCCATTCCTTCCACAACGTGCCCAAGATTCCCGGCAAGCAGGAAGTCAAGTGGATGTGGCTCGACAACTACGATCACGCCTTCCCCGACGATCTGAGCGAACATCAGAAGCCGTCGCTGCTGCAGGCGCAGTTCCCCCTGCTCTGCAACCACTGCACCAATCCCCCCTGCGTGCGCGTCTGCCCCACGCAGGCCACCTACAAGATGGAAGACGGGATTGTCGCCATGGACTATCACCGCTGCATCGGCTGCCGTTTCTGCATGGCCGGCTGCCCCTACGGCGCTCGTTCGTTCAACTTCGTGGACCCGCGCAAGTACCTGTCCGATCCGGTGCCGAATCCCACCTTCCCCACCCGCATGATCGGGGTGGTGGAAAAGTGCACCTTCTGCGCCGAACGCCTTGCCGTGGGCAAGATGCCCGCCTGCGTGGAAGCCTCCGGCGGACGCATCCTGTTCGGCGATCTCGATGATCCCTCGTCCAGCGTCCGCAAGGCGCTGGCCGACAACTTCAGCATTCGCCGCAAGCCCAATCTCGGCACGCAGCCCGGCGTCTACTACCTCATCTAGGGAGAAAGGCCATGCTCGAAAAATTGCTTACCGGCCAGAAGCGCTACTACGCGTGGCTGCTGTTCCTGCTCGTCGTCATTGCCGTCTGCGGCATTGCCTACCTGCAGCAGCTCCAGGAAGGCCTCTCCATCACCGGCATGAGCCGCGACGTGTCCTGGGGCCTCTACATCTCGCAGTTCACCTATCTGGTGGGCGTGGCGGCCTCCGCCGTCATGCTCGTGCTGCCCGCCTACTTCCATCACTATGTGAAGTTCAAGCGCATGATCATCTTCGGCGAATTCATGGCCATCTCGGCCGTCGTCATGTGCGCTCTCTTCATCGTGGTGGACCTCGGTCAGCCCCAGCGCATGCTCAACGTCATGCTGCACCCCACGCCCAACTCCGTCATGTTCTATGACATGATCGTGCTCGTGGGCTACCTCTGCCTCAACGCCATCATCGGCTGGGTCACCCTCGAAGCGGAACGCCACAACGTGATGCCGCCCAAGTGGATCAAGCCCCTCATCTATCTGTCCATTCTGTGGGCCTTCTCCATCCACACGGTGACGGCCTTCCTGTACGCCGGTATCCCCGGCCGTCATTACTGGCTGACCGCCATCATGGCCGCCCGCTTCCTGTCCTCGGCCTTCTGCTCCGGTCCCGCCATCCTCCTGCTGCTGGTCTTCATCGTCCGCCGCCTTACCGGCTTCAACCCCGGCAAGGAAGCCATCAAGACCCTGACGACCATCATCACCTACGCCATGTGCATCAACGTGTTCTTCTACCTGCTGGAAGTCTTCACGGCCTTCTACAGCGGCATCCCCGGCCATCAGCATCCGCTGGTGTTCCTCTTTGCCGGTCATGAAGGGCATGTGAGCTGGGTGACCAGCTGGATGTGGGCCGCCGTCGTCATGGCCGCCGCGTCCCTGATCATCCTCATTCCGCCCACGTGGCGCACCGGCCCCCTGCTCCCGCTGGCGCTGGTCATGCTCGTGGCCGCCTCCTGGATCGACAAGGGCCTGGGCCTGCTCATCGGCGGTTTCACCCCCAACATGTTTGAAACCGTCACCGAATACATGCCCACCGGCCGCGAAATCATGGTGGCCATCGGCGTCTACGCCGTCGGCGCCCTGGTGCTCTCCCTGCTCTGGAAGATCGCCCTCGGCGTCAAGAAGGAAGTCGGCAACTTCAGCGACTAACTTCGCCGCCTGATACGCTTATAAGAACGCCCCGCCTCGCGGGGCGTTCTTTTTTGGAAAGCATCGGGGGGAAGGGAAACCCCTCATCTCTGCTGTCGATGCCCG
>DXFI01000162.1 GCA_019114565.1 Candidatus Desulfovibrio intestinigallinarum
AAGGGGATAACGACTGTTCCCTTTTCGCCATCTTTATCATCAGACTGGAAACAGATATAAATTCCGTCGTCGGTTACGAGTGTTCCATAGCCCTCCTCTACAACAGACAGGTAGTAGCATTTTGTGTTTGATATGTTTTTTGAAAATTTGCTCAAAAGAGCAGCGGCACGTTCATGGGGAATGCTTGCCGCTTCCCTGAAAACAGCCTTGGGGTTTTCATTTGCATCGTCCACCATGCAGCGGGCGACGGCGTCGATGATGATGGCCTCTCTTTTTTCGGGAGACAAGTCTTGCGGCTGTTGCGATTTCCAACGCCGGACCTTTTCTCTTTCCTGTTTTTCCAGGAAAACTGCCAGAAGAATCAGTCCTCCCAGACAGAGCAGGCCGATTTTCCAGTAATTGTAGATCAGCCACCCGCACAGGACAATGACAGCGAGACCGATGGCATAGGGCAGTGCTTTTATGCAGAGCCCGATACCCAGGATGATAAGAAATCCGATGACGATGGCTTGCAGCATACGGCCTCCTGTCTGGAGCAAGGATTACTTCCGAAATGAACCCGGCAATATGGCAGGTATTTTTTCAGTTTTCGTGTCGTATTCCAATAGGCTGTTCATCCTTTCCTCGGCCAGCAGCTGGAAGTTGCCACACAAGCCGGCAGACAGGCGAGAACGAGGGAGAACTACCACAAGCATACAAGACTTTCGCCCAGCGGTCGAGAGGAAAAGGATCGGCGGTTCAAAGCATGTCCGTCGCCGTAGCCGCAGGGGCGGGGCTACGGCGGCGCACCGCCAGGCCCGGCTGAGATTTGACCTAAGCTCCGTCTATTTCAGCATATAGATGCCTACCATTGATCCTTTTGCGCCACACCATCCGTAGCTTCCAGGCACGATCTCAAGACCGCTCTGCAAAACCTTGATGCCGACGTACGCTTCAGAATCCGTATCGTCGTATTCCGGCGCGTTTCGGCAGATCAGCATATCATCCTTGAGGGTACAGAACCCGCTGAAGCCGCAGGTATGCAGTTGCGGGCTTATCGTTTCGATGGTAACGGCAAACTTTCCCGATGGATCCGGGGCGGAAAGCCGCAACTCACCCGAGGCATCTTCATGGGTGCTCATGTACTTGTACTGTCCGGGGATCACCTTCACAGCGGAGCCTTGTTCCGCTGCGTCGAGCGGATGGCCTTCCTTCAGGATTTCCAGGCGCAGACATTCTCGTGTTTCGTCTATCCACATCTGCTCCACCTGCCAGGTGACAGCCACGCGCTGCCCCGTACCATTGCCGAAAAATTTCCTGGCCTCTTCTTCCGATGCGCCGATATACACGGGTTCCGTTTCTCCGGGGACCTGGATGCCGATGGTATTGAGTCCTTCCTCCGTCTCGAACCAGCCCAGATACGTTCCCGTGACGGTCTGGACGTCAATGACCTTTTCCGGGCAGGTCGTTTTGCTCGCCGCCTGCGCGGGGACGTGTACGCCAAACAGAGCAAGGACAAGGCAGACCGCCCCGCCAAGACGAATCAGTCGGTTTCTGAACATGGTTTCCTCCGTTTTTATTTGTGCTCCGCAACCTGCTGAGTGAGCATCCCCCCCAAATGACGCAAGGTCTCAGCATCAGGCAAGCCGGGAGCGGGGTAGCGCTGTCGGTTCCCGTTACCTCTCTTCGTTTCCAGAAAATGGAATCCAGTATCCCGCATTCGAGAAAAACATCCGCCCCATGCCGCTGCACCGCCTCCCGGTCGCCCTACTCCCTGCCAAGCAGACAGGCTTCCTCCCCGAAGCTCCGTACCCAGGCCATGAGTTCCGGCTCGCTGCGGGTAGTGATGTGCAGGATGACGCTTCCGTCCGGCTGCGTCTCGATGGTCTGCCTGTCCGCCCAGATGCGCTCACGGACATAATCCGCCGCTCTTCCGGCCTTGAAGCGGATATGGAATTCCCGCGGTTCATGCCACGGCAGGCCGAACGTTCCCTGCTCTGCGTCCGGGAACGTCCCGCTGTAGACAAGCTTGGTTCGGAAAATCTCCTGTATGCGATGAACAGCCAGATGCGTGTAGTGCCGGACCTCCGCACCATCCTCCGTCAGCAGCGCCCCCAGCACATATATGGTCAGGTTCATGCTGATGAGCCTACCCGGCGCAAAGAGATGCTCCTTGCTCGCCTTGTTGCCCGACGCTTTATAGAGCAGGCGGCACACGCCATGATTCCGTATGGCAGAAAGAAGCTGCTCCAGCGTTTCCTGATGCGGCGTGTAGTCGATGCGTCCCTTGGAATAAAAGCCGAAGCGCGGCTCCCGCACATCCGGCTGATCGGAAAATCCCTGTTCGGCCATATGCAGCGAAAGCTGGAGGAGCGTCTCATCCACGCGGCGGCGCACCGATTCCGGCAGGGCGGGCATCGCCAGGTCCCGACAGACGGCCAGATAGCGCAGCTCCTCATACTCCAATCCCAGGCGGTTGGGATGGCTGCTGGCAATGCGGTACCAGCGACGGCGGCAGTCCAGCCCCGTTTCCAGATTGGCGCCGATGACGCTTTCTATTTCCGCGGTCAGCCGCATGATGGTTTGTGGCGAACACTGGAATTCGGCAGCCAGATCGCTCTGGTAGTGCCGCCTGCCGTCCGCCAGCAGCTTGCGGAACAGCCGCAACAGTTTGACGCCCGGCGTGCTGTCCTGATCATATTTGCTCGGCATGGGTGCTTCTCCTTGCCGTATGCTCTACGGCCCGATCTTTCCAGATTTCGGAAATAAGACTACAAAGCACGAAATCCTCATTTTTTAGAGCATCTTG
>DXFI01000163.1 GCA_019114565.1 Candidatus Desulfovibrio intestinigallinarum
CCGCTAATCAAGGTTCGAGTCCTTGCAGCCCAGCCAACAAAACTTCATAGTGCGTCCCCATCGTCTAGCCGGCCCAGGACAACGGCCTTTCACGCCGTCGACAGGGGTTCAAATCCCCTTGGGGACGCCAAACGAAATCACTGCGTTACAGAAGCGCTTTCTTATTGGAGTCTGTTGTTTACAGATCCATGTTTACAAAATGCCTCGCGGGGTTCCGGCCTGCGGGGCATTTCCATTTCCAGCAGCTGCTCGGCTGCAAGCCCAATACTACTCTCTCCCAGAGCGTCCATCATGACGCTGCGGTCTCCGTACAAGCCGGCGCTGCGGACATAGATGTCCGTCGTGGTGGCACGGCTGTGCCCCATGAGCGTCTGGGCCACGGCCAGACCGCCGGCGGTGAAGGTTATGCTGCCGCCTTGTGGCGCAGGGCGTGGAAGCCAAAGGGTTTTACTCCGGCCTTGCGGCACAGGCGCGGCATCAGTTTGCTGCGCTGCTGGAAGGGGTCTCCCAGCGTGCCGTCGCAGTGCTCCTGCATGAAGACGTTGTCCACCACGCAGGGGCGCACGCTCTGCCACCAGCGCAGGGCCTTGGCCAGTTCCGGGTGCATGGGCACCCAGCGTGACCGCGGACTGCCGTCCCGGCCCTTGTGATCCACAAGACGGATGCTGCCCGAATCGAAGTTCACGTCCGACCAGAGCAGACGGAACACCTCGCCCCGCCGTGCCCCGGTGTAATAGTACGTCAGGAGCATCACGAGATCCTGTCCGTGTGCCTGCCGGAGGACTTTTATGACGTCCTCCTCCGGGGGGACATAGCGCACTCCGGCTTCCACGGGGAAAGGCCGGATGCGTTCCAGGGGGCAACTTATCTGCGGGAATCCCGGTAAGGCGTTGTCCACCGCCCAGTTCCATGCAGCCAGCAGGTTCTTGCGGTAGACGTTGGCCCTGCGGGGGCCGCGTTCACTGGCCACCCTGGTGAGGAAAAGCGTCCACGTCTTCCGGCCCAAATCTTCGATGCCTGTCAGCTGTGCCTCGCGGCAGTAGCCGAACAGGGCCTGCAAGACCGTCTGCTTTTCCGTCAGCGTGATCCGCGACATGGTGCGCCCCACATGGTCAAGATAGGCTTCTCCCCATGCCAAGAGCAGCTCGAAGCCCGTGAGGGTCTTCCGCTGCCGCGCCTGTAGTTCCCGCAACTCTTTTTTTCGCTGATCCTCCCATGTTTTTGCCGCCATCCACTCCGGGCCCTTGCTGCGGCCTGGAGGAAAAACCTTGCTGTCCACCTGCTGGCCGTCGATGACGACACGCGCCAGCCAGCAGTTCCCCCGGCTCTTGAGTCTCGTGGGCATTGAAGAACTCCATCACTGTGCCCCAGCGAAACCGCCAGCGCCGTCCAATGCGTTTGCCGCCGAGCTGAAAGGCTACCCGTCGCACGGTTCGGCGGTCAAGTCGCAGGGCTGCGGCGACCTCGTCCAGAGAAAGCACATCATCCGCTTTCCAGGCTGGCATGGGGACATCTCCTGTGGTCAACGCTTCGGGGCATGAAAGGGATGGCATGGCGCATCATGCGCTTCCGCCAGTTCCCTCCTGCTCCACAAAAACGAGCTTGCCTTGCGTGATCCACGATTCAGGCACACAAAAATCGGTGGAAAGCCCGCAGTGGGGCCAGCTCCATTTCAGGTACAGGAAAAACTCATGGCCGGCACCCTCCGAGGCGCGACGCTCCAGGAGGCAGACTGCCCCGTCTGGGGGACTTTTCATAATTTCGCCGCGTGCATAGGAGAAGTCCTCAGCCGTGACATGCTTCCCCTTGTAATCCTTCTTGTAGCGGGGCGTGGCGACACGGCGCCAGCCGGGAGCTGTCGTTTGCATCAGCTGGGCAGGCATGGCTACATCACCTCCAACGCATCGTCGATGCTGGCGGACGCATCCGTGAGGGCATCCACGGCTTCTTCCAGCTTGTCCAGAGCGTCCTGCATCCGCTCGCCCTTTTCCGATTCCTGCCAGCATTCGCTGCGGCTGTCGTAGCGTTCCTGTTCGGCATCCACGAGGTCGCGCAGATGGCTGGCGATCTGCTCGATGCTGCTCTGGATGATCTCCAGCCTGGTACGTCGGCTAGTGGACATGGGCAGCCTCCCTTTTCTTGAGCTCGACAGACTCACCAATCTTCTCTTCCATGTCGGAGAGCCGCTCAAGGATGGCGAGCGCCACCGCCCTGTGCTGCGCGATGGATGTCTGTCCGCAGGCCATGCTCACACGACGCAGCTGGCCCTTCGTGTTCGTGGCGCAGAAGATCATCTCGATACATACGGTCTCCGGGTCACGGACGTCCTTCTCCACGTCTTCGACAAACTTTTTCAGCGTGTCGAGCGCCTCACGGGTACGATCCTGGCTAAGAATCTACAACCTCTCTTGTTTCTGTTCACGTTCCTGCAGCGCCCGCTGCAGGCGCAACAGGTGCCGGCGGTTGGCGACGTTCCATACAAGGGCCAGAGCCAGCCCGCCACCCGCGAGGACGGCAAGCAGAGCGGCCCCCAGGCGCAGGGCCTCGCCCATCACGCCACCACCCTGCCGGTCCAGATGGTGCATAGTACTGTGCTGCCCGTCAATTGCATGACGGATAGCACGATGTCTGTCCCCAGCTTGTGGCCCGACTATGCCGAGAGCGACGACATGAGCGTGGCATAACGCATGCCAGCGCGTCGGCCACGGCCTCGGTGGAAATGCCGTTGGGCGCGTATTTGACCGCGTGCTGACACAAAATCCTGATTGTTCATCCTGCATTGCGAAAATCCCCTTCTGGCTTGCGTGACGTCCTGCCGGCCGGCAGGTAGGCTTTTTGGCTATCCCGCCTTGGGCTGTGCCCCTTCCGTTTGCTGCAGGCCCGGCGGATAGGTCACCGGCTCCGGACGGCCGTCAGAGGGCGTCGGCAGAAGTTCCTCAGGGAATCCCAGCCGCAGGCAGGCGGCATGATGCGCAGACGGCATGGTTGCGGCGCGTATCATGACGTTCACCCTCTGGGCCGTGATGCCCAGCTGGTTGCGGATGAAGTGCTCCTTCATCCATGCCCGTAATCGCACAGAACGCGGGAGATTCTGACTTGTCATGGTATCCCCCTCTTGATAGGCTGTTGAAAGAGGTTTTCCTATTTTCTTTCTCACTTAATATCCAAAAATTTTTTACAGATAAGGATTTTTTGGAAAGGGTTCCGCCCGCAATGCAGCTGTATGAACGCATCCGCTTCCTTTTACAGGAAAAAGGCGTCTCTCAGTCGAAATTTTCTGAATTTCTCGGCGCGTATCCGCAGAAGTTCTGCCAGTGGCTCAACGAGAAGAGCCAGAAGAACCTTTGGGAGCATCTCCAAAGATCTTGGAGATTTTCCCAGATGTGCGTCCAGAATGGCTTTATTATGATGGCGGTCCCATGCTGGCGGCCGATGCGGAGCCGGCCGGTCCCCGGTCAGAACGCAGCCTGGAGCAGGAGCTGGAGGAAGCGCGGGCGACCATTGCCGCCCTGGAGGCGGAACTGCGCGAAGCCAGCCGGCTGAACCGCCAGCTAACCACCCGTCTGCAGGTTGACGGCGTTGGGGACAACGCCGCTGTGACCCGTACCGGCAAGACCGGCGACGGGCACGTATAAGGAACTTTTCGCAAAAGTGAGTGGAAGCATGCTGCGCCTTCTTGTACTGCTGCCCGTGCTGACCGCCCTGCTGCTCGCGGGCTGCCATCTGGGCCACGGTTGCTGATGCTGCCGCCGGGGCCGGGCCTTTCCCCTCGTGTCTTGTCCTGGTGGTCCTTGGCGGCCCTTGACGGAGCGGCCCCGGCGGCTCCGTGTAAGCCCGGGAAGTTGAGTTGTTTTTTTGTGTTGTTGAAAAGATGACTATATCCATTTTAGATATATGTCAACAATATGGATATTAAAGACGGCATCCATATGGAACTTTTTGAGAGAATTCGCTATCTCGCTGAAACAAAAGGGATTTCCCTCGCAAAAATCGCTGCGCACATTGGGGAGTCTCCCCAAACGTTTGGCAAATGGCTCACAGCGGGAAGCCAAAGAAATCTGTGGGCACACCTCCCCAAGATTGAGGAACTTTTCCCCGATGTTCGGCCTGATTGGCTCTGGCGTGGTAGCGGACCTGTTTTCTGGGATGGCTCTGGGGAAGAACCTCAAGCAGCTGTGAGCATCGCAAACCTCCAGCAAAAAATCACTGAGCTGGAAGCCGAACTGAAAGAAGAACGCGCCCTGAACCGGCGGCTGACGGACCGATTGCTGGAGATGGGGAAAAACTAACAGCAACCACGCTCATAGTGAAAATCCCTTTGGCACCGGCGGCTCCAGGCAAGCCCGGGAAGTTGAGGAATTGTGTTTTCTTGTTGAATTTGTTTTCAACTTCTTTTTAGAGTTGCTGTTAACGCTGTCAGGAATTATTCTATGAATGGCTTCTCTCAACAATTTGAAATAATTTATGAAAAATTTTCACGTTGGGCAAAGTCCGACAACCGCCCCTCCAGCAAACTAGCGTTTTCACGCTACTTGGATATTTCACAGGGACGCATGCAAAAATGGAAGGCTGGGCAGATTCCACGCCCGGCAGACCTTAAAATCATTCATGATAAACTGGGATTTTCTTATAGTTGGCTTGTCACAGGGGAAGGAGAACCGGATGCAGAGGCAACCGCCCCAGCTCCTGCTTCCGCTGATGACGTGATGACCCTCAAGCGGCGCATCACTGAGCTGGAAGCCGAGCTAAAAGAAGAACGCGCCTGAATCGGCGGCTGACGGAACGATTGCTGGAGATGAGGAGGAAATAATAGAGAGAATTCCCGGAGCAAAAAAAACTTGCCAAAATAAGAGAGCATGATTCCTTCTCGGCTGGCAGATTAATGAATCTCGCATAATCTAAAGAAATAAAAGAATATCGTCCATGTCATAGATTTCATTCAATGACAAGCGCATCAGCTGCGAAAGAAAAAAATAAAAGTAAGGCAAAACAGCTTGGATAATTAAACACCAAAACTGTTTTGCCTCATATAAGAATATATAGAAACGTCTTTGTTGCGAATTTCTCTTTGTTTTAAAATGATTTAAAGATTGCTGATAAAAGATATAATGTCTGTTCGTTCTTTTCCTAGAGCTTGATCCGTGATATCTATAGCCGGTTGAAAAATGCTTAAGTTACCCTCGAAGTGGTTAAACTCATTGATAAGAGTTTTTTTGGATGTCAGCCTAATGCGATTCCGAATCTGCCCTATATCACT
>DXFI01000164.1 GCA_019114565.1 Candidatus Desulfovibrio intestinigallinarum
CTTCACAAGGAAGGCGAAAAACGGCCCGCCGATCGGGGCCGTCACGACGCCCACGGGTATTTCCATACCGCCGCCGAGCAGCGAGCGCGCCGCCACATCGGCCCAGAGGAGCAGCAAACCGCCGCCGAAAAATGCGCCGAACAGCAGCGGCCCGTGTCCGACCCCGAGTCGCAGCCGCAGCACATGCGGGGCCACAAGCCCCACAAAGCCGATCACTCCGGCCACGGCCACACAGCCTGCCGTCATGCTGCTTGCGCCAAGCAGCAGCAGAAGACGCGCCCGCCCCACGGCAAGCCCGGCCTGCGCGGCCTGTTCATCACCGAGTCCCAGCACGTCCAGGGCCCGCCAGCAGCAGGCAATGCAGCACAGACCGGGCAGAAGGGTCGCCAGCAGAAGAGGCAGATCGTTCCAGCCTCGTCCTTGCAGACTGCCCATGATCCAGAAGACAATGCTTGTGACCGACTCTTCATTAAGAGCCTTGACCAGAGCCACCACAGCGCCAAGAAAGGCCGCGACGGCAATGCCGCCGAGAATGATGCTCTCACGGCTGAAGGTCCCGCCGCTGCGCCCGAGCCAGAGCGCACCGCCAAGCGCCAGCAGCGCGCCAAGCAACGCGCCGCCGGAAATCAGCCCCGCCGCGCTGATGCCGAGAAGAACCGCCAGCGGCGCGCCAAAAGCGATCATGATGCTCGCACCGCACGCAGCTCCGGCGGAAATGCCAAGCGTAAAGGGATCGGCCAGAGGATTGCGCAAGACCCCCTGCAGAGCCACGCCGGCGGTTGCCAGCGCACCGCCGCACAGCAGCGCCATGCAGGCACGCGACAGACGAATGTCCAGAACGATGAGAGAGGTTTCCGGCGAGACGGGATCGCCAAGCCCAAGGGGAGCGGCAAGGGCGGCCAGCACATCCCCCACTGCAATCCCTGCGGGACCGGGCAGGCAGGAAAGCGGCAAAGAAATCAGGCAGAGCAGGAAAACGCAGAGCAGCACCACTGCGGGGCGACGGGAAAAAGGGAAAGCGTGCTGCATGGAACTCCAATTTCTAGAGCGTTTCAACTGTGAAAAAGGTGAAACGCGAGGCAGGGCACTGTGACGCCCGGCCTGAAGTGAACGGGAAAAACCGCGTTTTTTCCGCGAAACGACAGGCCGTAAGGTTTGAAATGCGCAGCGTTTCAAACTGAAATTGCTCTAAGAGAGAGGGAAATTCCCGACAAGGGAATTTCCCTCCTGTGAGCTGCGGAACGGCGCTGCCGGAAAGAAAGTCCCTTTCCGGCAGCGCCTGTATTGTCGAACTAGCGGTAATAGTGATGACGGCCTTCCTGCGAATTGCCGATGATGCCGCCGGCGAGAGCTCCGGCAGCGCCGCCGGCAAGGGCTCCCCAGCCGGCCGAACCGCCGGAAATGGTCGCAATACCGGCGCCGCCCAGAGCGCCGATGGCAGCACCGCTGGCAACGCCCTGTTGAGTCTTGCTCATATTGGTGCACCCGAAAGCGCCGGCGCAGAGCATCATCACAAGACCGATAGTCAGCATTTTTTTCATGGAATATCCTCCGTCGGGCAGGTTGCGCCTGCCGCAGGAAAAGAAAGGGAGCATGGAGAAAATCAGGCTACTTCTGGGAGGCCAGACGCGGCTGAATCACGTGATACCAGAGCACGTTCATCACCGGGCGCGACAGTTCCCCAGGATTCGCGGCATACCAGGCATCCACTTCCTGAATAATCTGCCGGCGAGAAGTGTCCTTGAAGGCCTTGGCCCATGCCTTTTCAAAGGGAGAAAGCGTAGAGACGGGAGTTTTTCCCCTGGCAGCGGCAGATTCCGTCAGCTTGCCGTTGACGGCATGCTCCACGGCAATGACCGTCTCCATGCCGAAGATAAAGGATGCCTTGTTGTCCGGGCTGGTCTTCTGCCAGATCTCGCCCGTCAGCTGCGCAACCGGATCTCCGCTCCGGGCTGCCTGTTCCTGTGCGCCCACAGCCGCGGCGCCCGACACAAGCGCCAGAGCAAGCAACAGACTTACCATACGTTTTCTCACGTTACAGACTCCTTTGTCAGCAACTGACAGAAAAAGGTTATGTTCCGGTGCCGGGTCGGCGTCCTTCCGTAAGGAAAAGGACAGAAAACCGACTATGTCTCGTGTACAGATGCACAGGCAACGGCACGTCTGCAAGGCGGAGACCCACTTGAAAAATCTCGACGCCGCGGGCCTGCGCTGTCCCAGAGCATTTTCAGTTTGAAACGCGTTGCGTTTCAAACCATACGGCCTGTCGTTTCGCGGAAAAAGCGCGGTTTTTCCGCTCACTTTGGGCCGGGCGGCGCTGTGCCGCCGCCTCGCGTTTCACCTTTTTCAAAGGTAAAACGCTCTATCGCAACGATACGACCGCAAAGCCCTATCTCCCCCTTTACCTCAGCCACCAGAACATGGCAAGGAGCGTAACGGTTTAAAATTTGAAACCATCGCGTAAACAAAGACTCCCGGCAGCGAGAGAGTCGCCTTGCCGGGAGTCGCTACGGTTGCGGATAAAGGACGGAAAATTTCCAGCGTTCAGCAGAGATCCGCGTCAGCGGGCAGACGCTCCCAGTAGATACGCCCTTTCTTCTTGTATTTACGCAGCAGCACGTAGATGCTGCCCGGGCCGCCGTCGTGGGGCTGGGCGGTACAGAACGCCAGCACAACCCGCTTGAAGGGCTCCTGCGTAAGCCAGGACTGCACCTTGCTGCGCAGGATGCCGATACCGTCCGGCGAATTGCGGCCGCGCCCCGGCACCAGCAGAATCACGCGCAGACCACGGTACCAGCTGCCGCGCAAAAAGCCCCGCAGCGTCTCAAAGGCCTGCTGCACATTCAGACCGTGCAAATCAAGATGCGCTTCCGGGCTGAGACTGCCTTCACGCAGCTTGTTCATAATCATCGGGTCCAGGCCGACCACGTGCCCTTCAAGGTATTCGTCCGTAAAGGACAGGGCAAATTCCAGTTTGCCGTCCATGAAGTCCTGCAAAGAGAGTTCTCCGGCCTCCGGCATGGCCCCGGAAGGTTCCACGGCGGGCGGCACATCGCGCCCCCTGCCCTGAAGAGGGGCAACCTCCTTCATGGCATCCAGAAACAGCGAACTGTCTCCCTCTTCGCTCTCCTGCGACGGACGGGGCGCAACAGACGGCGCTGCCCCCTCCGCGTGCCCGCTCCCCCGCTGCTTCCGCTTTTTCTTCCTGCTGCCGGGCGACGGTAAAGGCGTGCAGTCCGCCAGCGTTACGCCGGGCATGCCCATATCCTCCCGCTGTTGCTGTGCGTCCCTGCCGCGCGCCACGGCCCGCAGAAACAGGGCGGCCTCCGCCTCGTCTTCGGGCGCGGTCGGCTCATGTCGGCAAACTCTCTTGCCGCGCCGGGGAACCGGAGCGGACTGCTGTTCCCGTTTACGCGGAAAACTTGCCTTATTTAACGCCTTGAAAGGATTTTCAAGAAAGGGAGTATCTGAATCTGCCATACCGGCCTCCTGAAGCATCCGCACGCGGCGGGTCCTTAGAGCATTTTCAGTTTGAAACGCGTTGCGTTTCAAACCATACGGCCTGTCGTTTCGCGGAAAAAGCGCGGTTTTTCCGCTCACTTTGGGCCGGGCGGCGCTGTCCGCCGCCTCGCGCTTCGCCTCTCTCAAAGGCAAAGCGATCTAAAGAGGAACACAAAGAGCAAATACGGTCAAAGAAAAAAAAAGCCGCGGCAAGCCGCGGCTTCAGAATCGAAGAAGAAAAAGCTACTTTCCGGCGGGAGCGGTTCCCGTGGCAGGAGCTGCGGGCTGCTTCGCAGCCGGAGCAGGAGCCGCCTTGTCCGCTTCGGGAGCGGCCTCCGCAGGCGCCTTTTCAGCAGGAGCTGCGGGCTGCTCGGACGCCGCGGGAGCGGATTCCGCCGCGGGAGCTGCGGGAGCAACCCAGTCCACGCCCACCACAGCCGACTTGGGAGCGGCAACACGCGGGCTGGTCACATAGGTATAGCTCAGGCAGGTAATCACAAAGACAACGGCCATGAACGCGGTCATCTTGGCCAGAATACCGCCCGCGCCGCTGCTGCCGAAGACGGACGAATTACCGCCGCCGAAAATGACGCCCATGCCTTCCTTGCCTGCCTGAAGCAGAATCAGGATGACAAGCAGCACGCACACGATGATATGCAAGGTGAGAATCAGAGTTTCCACAACAACTCCCGTCAGACGACAAAAAGGAATGCTTACCGGCAGGGTCCGGCACACAAGGCAGATTCCGGCCCCCCTGCCGAGTTTGAAAAATCACAACCGGAAACGCCCCAGAGCATTTTCAGTTTGAAACACATTGCGCTTCAAACCATACGGTCTGGCGTTTCGCGAAAAAAACGCTGTCTTTCCGCGCTTTTCAGACCGGACGGCGCTGATCCGCCGCCTCGCGTTGAACCTGTATCAAAGGTAAAACGCTCTAGCGGGCTCCGGCAATACGCAAAAAGCTTTCAGCCTCTAAAGAGGCTCCGCCTATCAGAAGACCATTGACATTGTCAAGAGCCAGCAGGGACGCCGCGTTATCAGGCTTGACGCTGCCGCCGTACAGCAGGGGCACATCATGGGCAACAGTGCCCAGCACTTCGACCAGCAGACGGCGCGCCAGCGCATGCGCTTCCAGCACTTCGGCGCTGCCTGCCACCTTACCCGTCCCGATGGCCCATACCGGCTCGTAGGCAACGGCCACACGCGCCGCCGCGTCCGGGGACACGTCGGCCAGCCCCGTCTGGAGCTGACGCCGCAGCACATCCTCCAGCTGCCCGGCCTCGCGCTCTTCCAGCGTTTCGCCAATGCAGAGCATGACATGCAGCCCCGCAGCCAGCGCAAAGGCCGTCTTGCGCCCCACGAGCTCGTCGCTCTCGCCCAGCACGTGACGGCGCTCGGAATGTCCCGTCAGCACCCAGGAAGCCCCGGCGTCCGCCAGCATGGCGGGAGAAATTTCACCGGTAAAGGCACCCTTTTCAGCGGGATACACGTCCTGCCCGCCCACGGCGAGCCCTTCCTGTGCGGCAAAGGCCGCCGCCACTTCAGCAATGGCCGTAAACGGCGGGAACACAATCAGCGATCTTTCGTTACCGGCAGGACGACCGGCGGCAATCGCCGCTGCCGTCTGCCGGGCCTCGGCCCGCGTCTTGTGCATTTTCCAGTTGGCTGCAATAAGCGTCTTCATATGCAACTCTTTCCTTTCTTCTGCGGCTGCGTCATAATTTGTCAGGGAACGGGCATAAATAAGCGCGTCTTCCCCGGTATCGGCATAATAGCGGGGACGCCGTCCCGCAACGGCGAACCCGTGTCGCTCATAAAGGCTGCGCGCAGGCGTGTTGCCTACCCGCACCTCAAGAACAGCCTTTTGCATACCCATTTTAGCGGCCGTGCGCAAGGCCAGCGCAAGAAGCCGGTGACCAATACCCCGCCGCCGCAACTCCGGAGACACGGCCAGATTGAGCACTTCCATCTCGTCCGCCGTGATATATACGGAAATATAAGCCAGCACCCCCTGATCGCTGTCCAGCCCGAAGGCGGCAAAGGGCGTCTGCCCGAAGGCGGCGCGGCACTGCTCCTCACTCCAGGGCAGGGTAAAACACGCTTTTTCCAGCGCATGCAGCGCGGGCGCATCGCTCGCATCAAGCCGTCGAAAATGCCAGGAAGAATTTATGATGTCATTCATGCCGTATGTCGAGTCCGCACCGGATATGCCCCTGCCGGACGCGCTTGAAGTTGTGGACGCCCGCAACAGGCCCCTGCTTGTCATGCCGTGCGCCGACGTGCTGCGCCAGCGGCTGCCGCACCGGGCCGTTGCTCTTCTGCCGCATCTGCGGCAGCATTTTTTCCTTATGCGCCGGCGTTCCGTCTGGGATGTCGCAGGTATTGTCCCCCTGCCTGCGGGCGAAAGCTGCGCCCTGACGGCGCAGCAGCTGGTGGACCGGCTGGGGCTGCCGCCCTGCCGGCTGTCCCGGATTGCCCTGCTGCCGCCGGACAGAGATACCCCCTGCTTCATGGAGCTCTTTGCCGCACGCCTGCACGCCGCCCCCCGCTTTCCTGAAGCATGGGAGGCACTGTCCGTTGATACCGATGCCCTGAAGGGGCTTCAGGCCCTGCCCGACGCGCCGCTGTCGCCCCTGCTGCGCCGCATTGAGCCGCAATGGCTGAGGGACTATGACGTAGCCGCCCGTTCCGCGGCCCGGCACAGCAGCTCGCAGGCCGCCGCATGCACGAGTCCGTTGCTGGCGACAACCTCCCCGCCGAAACGATAGGCGTCCCCGGAAGGCAGGGTCAGCCGTCCGCCCGCCTCCTCCACCAACAGCCAGCCGGCCGCCATGTCCCAGGGCCTGAGCCAGAGTTCATAAAAGACATCAAGACGCCCGCAGGCCACATAGGCCAGATCCACGGACGCCGCGCCGATGCGCCGCATCCCCTGCGTGGCGGGCAGCATGAGGCGCAGACGCTCAATCACATCGGGCAGCTTCTTGTCCACGTCGTAGGGAAATCCCGTGGCGCACAGGCACTGCTGCAGCTCGCTCTCCCTGCTGACGGCAACGGGGTTGCCGTTGCAAAAGGCGCCCTGCCCCCGGGCGGCCCAGAAACATTCATGCATCATGGGCACATTGACCACGCCCAGCTCCACCTGCCCGTCGCGCCACAGGGCTACGGACGTGCCCACCTGCGGAATGCGGTGCACAAAATTGGTTGTGCCGTCCACGGGATCGATGATCCAGCAGTCTCCGGACGGCCGGGCAGCCGCGTCGCTGCTTTCCTCCGCCAGAAAACCCACGCCGGGCACGAGCGCCGCAAGCTGCTCCTTGAGGAAGGACTCCACGGCCAGATCCGTCTGCGTCACCAGATCGACGCGCCCCTTGTGGCGCACATGGCGTTCTTCCTGCCACTGCTGCCGCACAATCTCGCCGCTTCTGCGCACAATGGCGACAAGCTCCTCAAGAAGCTGATTCTTTTTCACGACAAAATCCTTCATGCTTTACTTTAAGAAGAACAAAAATAAAAAACGACCCCGCCGCGCAGGGCTGTGCGCTGCGCGCCCGCACAGCAACATCATCCCGATGCGGCCAGTCGCATCATGACGCACAACACGACCTGGAGCTTTTTCAGTTTGAAACACGTTGCGTTTCAAACGCATACGGCCTGTCGTTTTGCGGAAAAAACGCGGATTTCCGCTCAGTTCTGGCCGGGCGACGCCGAGCGCGCCTCGCGCTTCCCCTGTTTCAACGTTGAAACGCTCTAGATAGTGTCGTCAAATTATGTTTGCCCACAAAGATATGCATCTAATTTGAACGGCGGCAAGAAAAGAGGCGCATCTTTTGGCATACCGTGTAGCAACTCCCCGCCAGCGCTTGAGATGCAGAAAA
>DXFI01000165.1 GCA_019114565.1 Candidatus Desulfovibrio intestinigallinarum
CCCCAGGCCCCCCATCCCTTCCCCAGCGCGCTTTTATCTGGAGGATGAACCGTTCCGAGGATGCGATCGTTTTTCTCACAGCAGCCGTCTCCCGGGAGCGTGAAAAGTAAAAAATACGGCGCTGTGCCGCCGCCTCGCGTTTCGCCTTTTTCAAAGGCAAAACGCCCATAAAAGTCAGAAAGGAGGCTCCGCTTTATTCAGAGAGATGAAGGGCTGCGCTCACGCGGACGCTTTCCATCTGTCCGCCGCCCCCCAAAGCAGAAAAGAAGGCTTTTCTTCCGCGATAAAACGGGCGATACTGAACCATCTTCATCAGGAAAAAACCTCTTCAGGGCAGCGCCCGCCGCATGCCCTGCCAAGGAGTCCTCCCATGTTTGAATCCGCCGCCCTCGGGCGCAAATACAGCGATAAGGAATTTGAGCAGAAGGCGCCGGCCCTGCGCCTGCGTCTTTTCAATGCCCAGCGCCAGTGTCTCAAACGGCGCATCCCCATTCTGATCATTGTGGCCGGTCTGGAAGGTTCGGGACGCGGCGCCATTGTCAACATGCTTTCCGAATGGATGGACAGCAAGCACGTCCGCAACCATATTTTCTGGCTGCCCACGGACGAGGAACGCACCCGTCCCCGTCCCTGGCGTTTCTGGCGCTGCCTGCCGCCCGCCGGAGAAATCGGCGTCTTCTATGACGGCTGGTACAGCGAAGATTTACGCCGTCTCTGCTGCAAGAAAATCAACGACGCCGAATTTTCCAAATGCATGCATCAGTGGTGCGCTCTGGAATCCGGACTTGCCGACGCCGGCATGGGCATCGTCAAGCTCTGGCTGCATCTGGACAAGAAAACGCATGCCGCCAATGTCAACAAGCGCCTGAACAACAAGGCCCTGCTCCACTTCTCCCCGTACGACAAAAAAACCGCTGCCGATTACGAAGGCATGGTCAACGCCGCCTCGCGCGCCATCACCCTTACCGACCGCGACAATGCGCCCTGGAGCATCATCGACGCGGCGGATCCCAACTTCCGCGTTCTTTCCGTTGCAAATGCCGTCATTGCCGGTATGGAACGGGCCATCGCGGCCCGCGATGCCCGGGAAGCGCGCCTGCAGCAGCTGGCCACTCTGGAAACGGATTCCGCTCCTGCGGAAAAGGAAACCCTGATCTCCACGCTGGACGCCATCGATCTTTCCGTCTCTCAGCAGCCCGAACACTACAAGAAAGAACTGAAAAATCTTCAGGAAAGCATCCGTACCCTGTCGTACCGCACCTATCAGCGCGGCATTTCCTGCACCCTGCTCTTTGAAGGCTGGGACGCCGCGGGCAAGGGCGGCGCCATCCGCCGCATCACCTCCGCCGTGGATGCCCGCATCACCCGCGTCATCCCCATCAGCGCCCCCTCCGACGAAGAACTCGCGCATCCCTACCTCTGGCGCTTCTGGCGTCATATCCCCCGTTCCGGCTTTGTCACCATCTACGACCGCTCCTGGTATGGCCGCGTTCTTGTGGAGCGGGTGGAAAAGCTCACGCCCCGCGAGGACTGGAGCCGCGCCTACGCGGAAATCAATCAGTTTGAAAATCAGCTCACCTCCCGCAACAATGTTCTGCTCAAGTTCTGGCTGCACATCTCCCCCGAAGAACAGCTCAGACGTTTCAAGGAGCGGGAAAACACCCCCTGGAAGCAGTACAAGATCACGGACGAGGACTGGCGCAACCGCGAAAAATGGAGCGACTACGCCCGCGCCGCCGACGAGATGTTCCTCCGCACCAGCACCGTCAATGCGCCCTGGCACATCATCCCCGCGGAAAACAAGAAATACGCCCGTCTTGCCGTGCTGCGCGCCTATGAGGCCGCCCTGCGCGCTGCGCTGAAGAAAAAGGGCAAGGAATAACGGACTCATCCCCCGGAGCACTTTCTGTTTGAAACGCTTGTGTTTCAAACCATACGGCCTGCCGTTTCGCGGAAAAACCGCATTCTTTCCACGAAACGGCAGGCCGGGCGGCGTTGTGCCGCCGCATTGCGTTCTTCCTTTTTCAAAATCAAAACGCTCTGAAGCGCAACCCGGCGTCGTTATACCCATTTTGAGGAAGCTGCCCCGCCATGACTTGCGATACTCTCCCGAAAAAGCTAGTATGGGCGCAGCCTATAAGGAGGTTCTTATGCAAAGTGATCCCCGGATAACCACGCCTGCCGTCAGTACCAATGAAAATATGCTGCATACCCTTGGCCGCAAGGTCAGCGCCGGGCGCGAACTGACGCTTGCCGAAGACCTCATGGCCAGAACCGCCGCAGCCCGCTACCTGCGCGGCAACTACGGTCCCGGCCCTGCGGAAATGCAGGTCACCCGTCCTGAACTGCCGGAAAGCGTCAAGGGCCTGCTGGCCAGCTATGCCGGAGTCTAGCCGCACCCGTTTCTGAAAAAGCGCATGCTCCGGCAACCTCCGTTGCCGGAAAACAGCGCTTTTTCAGTGTCCTTATCGCGTCCCACCCCGGGCGTCCTTCCTCGAAAAGGCAATGCGCGCTGCCCCGTGAAGCTCTCCTTCTGTTTTCCGCCAAACCTCAACCGTCGAAAATCGCCGCATGGCCATTTCGCGTTTTCTGTGAGGATGCCTTGAGCGAAGCCATAGACGATCTGACTGTCACCTATGAGGAAAACGGTCAGACACTGATCAAGGAACTGGACAAGGTCATTTTGAGCAAGGGCGCATGGACGACCATCATCTTCCGCTATCAGGAATGGCGTCCGCAGACCAGCAACTACGGTCCCGACAAGTACGTCATCCGGCGCTACAAAAAAGTCGGCGGCGAATATCGCCCCCAGTCGAAATTCAATATTTCCAGCGCCGATCAGGCCCGCAAGATCATCGAAGCCCTGCAAACCTGGATCAGTGAAAGCGAAGAACACAAGGAAAAATAAAACGTTTCAGCAATGAAATGTTCCAGGGGAATAACCCCTGACAAGGGCGGCGTGTGACTCCTCTCTCCACACGCCGCCCTTCTTAATACATTTTCAGTTTGAAACGCGCAGCGTTTCAAACCATACGGCCTGTCGTTTCGCCTTTTTCAAAGTTGAAACGCTCTATTCCAGAATCCAGGTCAGCGCGGCATCTGCCAGCAGCGCCGCTGCTTCCGTCACCCGCGGCGCCAGCGGGGCCGCTTCCGCCACATCTGTGGCAAAATCCCCCACCACAACCAGACGCCCCAGCCGCCGACGCCCCAGAGGCTCCCGGCCATAGCCCCCCATGCCCGAGGCTGACGCCACGCGCAGGCCCGCCGCCATGACGGTTTCCACAAACAGGCGCTTGTCCTGTGCGCCGTCCAGCGCCTCCAGCCACAGCGGGCAGGATCGTACAACGTCCGCCATTGTCTCCGCCGTCAGGCGCAGCTGCAACGTCTCCACCTGCGCCGCAGGGTTCAGCTCCAGCAAAAGCTCCCGCAACGCCTCCACCTTGGGCATGCCCACATGCCGCGGCCAGAACTGCTGGCGGTTGAGATTGGAGGCATCCACCCTGTCGTCATCCACAAGCAGAAAATGCTCCACCCCCGAGCGGGCCAGCATCAGCGCCGCATTGGAGCC
>DXFI01000166.1 GCA_019114565.1 Candidatus Desulfovibrio intestinigallinarum
AACCCTTTGCGCGCCAGCAAAAGGGTTCCCCTTCCCCCCTCAAATAAACTCTATTCCCTCGGCAGACGGTTCCGACGCTCTCTGCGCAGCTTGCGGCGGCGCAGGGTGATCCGCCAGACCCAGGACAGGGAGACGGCAATGGCGATGCCGATATAGGCGCGCAGCACGCGACCGGCGTTGAAGGGCTGTTCAAATCCCCAGCTTCCGGCGCGATCCCAGGCGGGGTGATAGATACCCCAGCCCATAGCAAAGACCAGCAGCAGCACGCCCAGCGCGCCCACGAGCCAGTAGAGGGGCACGGCTTCTTCCCAGAAGAAGGAGGAGCGGTAAAAACGGCGATGCGCAAGACAGACGGCCAGCAGGATGACGGCAACCATAGCGGCGGTCAGCCAGCCGAAACTCTTGAGCAGCGCGCCCACGATGCCCAGCGAAAGGAAGATGACGGCAAGATGGAAGGCGCGGCGCTGCCGCCGCTCCAGCCCGTAGGAGACGAAGAGCAGCATGGCGCCGGACAGGGCGCAGACAAAATGGCCGCCCTGCACGAGCCACCAGGGGAGGACGCTCATGCGGTACATCATGGGCGTCAGACAGGGCAGGGTCGCGGAAACCAGCAGAATGCAGCCGGCGGCAAAGGTGATGTAGGCCGCAATGGAATGAGACAGGACGAACAACCAGCGCCCGGCCTCGCGGAGAATATCGGTACGTTGCCGGGCCTCGTAGACGGCCAGAAGAACAGCGGCCGCCAGCAGGGGAATGATGTAGTAAATCAGACGGAACAGCAGCACGGCCGCAACAACGGCCTTTTCATTGGGCGTATGCGTCAGATGGAGAATAATCAGCTCGAACACGCCCACGCCGCCGGGCACATGCGTCAGGACGACGGCCACCTGCGCCATGAGATAGCCGGGCAGAAAATCCATGAAACTCAGGCCGATGTCATGGGGCAGCAGCACATACATGCAGGCGGCGGCGGCCACAATGTCGATACCGGCCACAAAGAGCTGGGCAAGCGCAATACGCGGCGCGGGAAAGACAAATTCCCTGCCGAAAATATGCAGGGGCTTGCGCACGGTGAAACAGAGGACGATGTAGGAAAGCGCCACAGCCAGCAGGACCGCGCCCAGCAGACGCACGTCATGAATGGGCATTTTCTCGATCAGCTCCGGCGGCAGGGTCGGCGGGCAGACAAGGAAGACAAGCCCGCATAAGCCCAGCGCCCCGACCCAGAAGGTCACGGCCAGCATCAGCACAAGCCGTACGATCTCTTCCAGCTTGAAGCCCCAGGCGGAATAGAAGCGATAGCGCACGCTGGTACCGCCGAGCAGCGCGCCGAAATTGTAGCTGACGGCCTGCCCGACCAGCGAGACGAGACCCACGCGCGGCAGGGGGAGCGTCTTGTGAATGGCTTTGAGCGCCAGCCAGTCATAGCCCACGAGGATGCCGTAGTTGACAACCATCAGGATGAGCGAAAAGGCTATGCTGATGTAGGAGACCTGAGCGATGCTCTCCCGTATCTGCTGGATGCTGTAGGATTCGAGCTTGCGATACAGCAGGTAGATAGCCAGAACAAAGAGGCAGGTGATCAGGATGGGTCCGAGATATCGCAAATATTTCTTCATGGTAGCCCCGAAGAAGACTTGTTGACGACAGACGAGCCTGAGGCAGACTCTCCCCTCCAGCATATATTCAGAAAGCACGGCGTGCAAGCCGCCCGCGCTCTCTGTCCGCAGGGCTTGACCTGCCGCCGGGGCCGGACTATAAGAAGGCTTCAAGCAACGCGCGTTCCGCCTCTTCGGCGGACGCTTTTTTTATTGCGCATCGTTTTGTACGTTGTATGAGGAAGAAGCATGAACGTGACCAGCATCCCTATCTCCAAGCAAGGCTACAAAAAGCTTGAAGACGAATTGGCCCGCTTGAAGAGCGAGCGCCCGGCCATCATTCAGGCCATCAAGGAAGCCCGCGAGGAAGGCGACCTGCGCGAAAACGCGGGCTACGACGCCGCGCGCGAACGCCAGGGTATGGCCGAAGCGCGCATCAAGTACATCGAATCGCGCATGGCGCTGTATCAGGTCGTCGATCTGGACAAACTGGGCGGCGACAAGGTCATTTTCGGCGCAACCGTGGAAGTGGAAGACGTCGATACCGAAGAAAGCCGGACCTTCACCATTCTCGGCCCCGATGAGGCCGACCCTGCCAGGGGGTCCATCTCCTTCCTCTCGCCCGTGGGCCAGGCCCTGCTCGGCAAGGAAGAAGGCGACGAAGTCAGCGTGGATATCCCGCGCGGTCGCGTGACCTACGAAATCGTTTCCATCAGCTTCAACGGCTCCAAGGTCCTCGGCTAAGCTCCCCACCACTCTGCGGCATCCGAAGGCCGATTTTGCTCCGTTGTCTGCGACTTTTCCCGCACCGGCGGAATTCCGTCCATATACGCGACGGCGCAGGTTCGTCCCGCGCCCTGTCGCCTGCGAGATAGTACGAGGGAAGAAACGGCGTATCCGTTCTTCCCTCTTTTGCTGCCCTCCCGCAGCGGCGGAGGCGGAGACTCCCGGGGGCCGCGGACCGCCCCTTGGAGAGCGGAAAGAAATTTGCTATGCTGGGCCGTCGTCAATCCGCGCCCCTGTTCCGTTCACTTTTCACGGCATCACATGAGCGAATCCTCCCTGCCTCGAATCCTGTATCTTCTGGCCGCTGTAGCCTGGCTTCTGTTGCTGAAAAGCAATCCCGTCACGCTCTTTCTGGCCGGGTGCGCGGCCTGCCTCAGTCTGCCTGTTTACCGGCATCTGCGCATTAAAGCCCGGCGCTGGCGCGCCCGCGTCCTCCAGCGGCAACAAGGCTGGCTGCGGAAATGCCTTTTCCGCTTCAGCCGCTCCATGCCCATTGTGCTGTATACAACCGGCATCATTACCTGCATCTGCACGCCCATTGCCGTTCTGGTTCTGCTGGTCTCGCCGCAGATCGCGGGCGGCGTGGCCCGGCTGCGGGAGTTGCAGGCCAACAACTTTCAGTTGCCGCCGGAATGGGTGGCGCATATTCAGGGCCTGCGCTCCGAACTGGCGGAATATCCCCGCCTGGAACAGGCCCTGAACGACGCTCTCGGCCAGGTGGACAGCCTCATTGGCGATACTATGGGGCAGCTCATCAACCGCGGCTTCGATCTTGTGGGCGGCACCATGTCCGCCCTCTGGACGCTCTTTCTGTTCGTAACGCTGACCGTGATCTTTGCGACCTCGGCCCAGCGCATCAATCTCGTCATGGCGCGGCTGTTTTCCATTCCCGTGCCCATGCTCAAACGCTTTGTTCTTGCCATACGCCGCGCGCTGCGGGCCATTCTTATGGGCATTGTGCTCGTGGCAACCATGCAGGGCGTCCTCTGCGGCTTCGGCTTTGCCGTGGCAGGCATTCGCCAGCCGGCCTTCTGGGGCCTGCTCGCCACGCTCGTAGCGCCCATTCCCGCCATAGGAACGGCGCTGGTCTGGGGGCCGCTCTGCCTTTCTCTCTGGTTCAGCGGCAGCACCATGTCCGCCGTCGGGCTCGCCCTCTGGGGCTCCGTGGCCGTTGCCGGCGTGGACAATGTCTTTCGTCCGCTTTTTCTGCGTCAGGGCATCAACGCCCCTTTCTTTGTCCTCATCATTGCCATTCTCTGCGGCCTTGCCAGCTTTGGCCCCGTGGGGCTCATTGCCGGGCCGATTCTGCTGGCCTTTGCCCTGCAAGCCGCGGAAGAAGGCAACCGACTTTATCATGCGCCAAACTCTTCCCGGGCCTGAGGCCCTTTCCCGTTTCTGCTTTGTCGGCCTTCTTGTTCTGTTGTGCCTGAGTCTGGCGCTGCCGGTTTCCGCCAGAGTGCCGGTACGCTCCGCCATTCTGTACAATCTGAGCAGCGGCAAGGTTCTCTATACGCAAAATGCCGATGCCTCCATCCCGCCGGCCTCGCTGACCAAGATCATGACCATGATGCTGACGCTGGATGCCGTCCGCCAGCGGAAAATCTCGCTCAAGACCTGGCTTGCCGTCAGCCGCAAGGCCGCCCGTACCGGCGGTTCAAGCATGCACCTGAAAAGCGGCGAGCGTATCCGGCTGGAAAATCTGCTGTACGGCATGGCCGTAGTTTCCGGGAACGATGCCGCCGTGGCCGCCGCCGAAAAAATCAGCGGTAATACGCGCCACTTTGTACGCCAGATGAACCGCAAGGCCCGGGCCCTCGGCATGAAGCATACGCAGTTCAAGAACGTAAATGGACTGCCCGCCGCCGGACAGCGTACCACGGCGCGCGATATGCTGACGCTCTCCTGCGCCTATCTGCGCGCGCATCCCACGGCCCTGCGCTACCACTCTCCCCGCAGCTTCCGCCACGGACGCCGCACCATGCGCGCCACCAACAAGCTGCTGGGCGTCGTGCCCGGCGTTGACGGGCTCAAGACCGGCTGGACCGTTGCTTCCGGCTACAATCTTGTTGCCACGGCCAAACGCAAGGGCGTCCGTCTGGTTGCCGTCGTCATGGGCGGAACCAGTTCCAGCAGACGCGATCTTGCGGCCCGGCGTCTGCTGGAGGCCGGTTTTGCCTCTCCCAACTCTCCCCGTAGCGTGGAACGCGCCCTTTCACGAAGCGCAAAACGGCGCTGACCTTGACCGAAAACCGGCGCACGCCTACTATGACACGAACGCATCGACCATACCCAAGCCATGGAGGCCAGCATGTTCAATATCGGCACGCAGGAACTGCTTCTTATTCTCATTGTGGTGCTGCTGCTGTTCGGCGCCAAAAAACTGCCGGAAATCGGCGGCGGACTGGGACGCGCTATCCGCAACTTCCGGCGCGCCTCGTCCGAGCCTGATGAAATAGACATCACTCCCAACAAAGACAAGACCAGCACCAACAGCACCACCAATAACGGCGACGGCATGCCCAAGGCCTAATCCGCACGCACGGGAGGACAGCACATGAAATCTGAACAACTGTCGGTCTTTCTGGAAAACCGGGCGGGACGCCTTGCCGAAGTAACGCACACCCTCGCGGAAGCGGGCGTCAATATCCGCGCGCTGTCGCTGGCGGATACGTCCGACTTCGGCATTCTGCGCCTGATTGTCTGCAATCATGAAAAAGCCCAGATGGTCCTCAAGGAAAAGGGCTTCACTCTGGGCCGCACGCACGTCGTGGCCGTGGAAGTCCCCGATCAGCCCGGCGGTCTGGACGCCATTCTGCAGCTCATGTCGGCAAACAACATCAATGTCGAATACATGTACGCCTTTGCCCAGAGCGCGACCGACAATGCCGTCATGATCTTCCGCTTCGACAAGACGGATGCCGCCATCGACCTGCTGCAGCAGAACAACTTCTCCATCCTGCCGCCGCAACGCCTCTGCGACCTCTAGAACCTGTTAAACCTCGCGCAACATACTTTTCGGGGGAAGGAAACATCGCTGCTCGTCAATGCAGGATGTTTCCTTCCCCCGAAGCCTATTAGGGCCTGTTAACACTAAATAGTT
>DXFI01000167.1 GCA_019114565.1 Candidatus Desulfovibrio intestinigallinarum
TTTTCTGCATCTCAAGCGCTGGCGGGGAGTTGCTACACGGTATGCCAAAAGATGCGCCTCTTTTCTTGCCGCCGTTCAAATTAGATGCATATCTTTGTGGGCAAACATAATTTGACGACACTATCTAGAGCAATTTCAGTTTGAAATGCTGTGCATTTCAAACCATACGGCCTGTCGTTTCGCGGAAAAAGCGCAGTTTTTCCGCTCACTTTGGGCCGGGCGGCGCTGTGCCGCCGCCTCGCGTTTCACCTTTTTCAAAGTTGAAACGCTCTAACGTTTCCCCGCGCCGTTTACGCGGCGGGCCGCCCGTCTTTCCGGCATGAGACCGGGCAGCCGGCTGTCCTTTTTCCCCTTCCTGCGTTACAATGACGTAACTTTATCCTTTCGGCAGGACTTCGCATGAAAACCTGTTTACAGCCAGTCTTGCCGCCTGCGGCCGTTCCCCGCGCGGCGGGCGAAAGCAACTGAGCGAACCGCGCCAGAGTGCCCGGACAGGGGGCGCCCTCATTGCGGACAGACGCGGCGGCATGCATCCGGGGCAGAGCCGCTTCCGGCTATGGGGATTTTCTCCGTCAGGCCGCGCAAAAAACGGACAGCCGCGCCTGCGCCCATCAACATCCAGCTCGACACCCGTCGACCTCTCTCCAGGAAAAACTTCATGAGCCTGCTTGAATCGCTGCAAGAACGTCAGGACCTCCTTTCCTACGGCCTCCGGCTTGTCCACGGCACAAAGGAACTGTACGACGCCTACGGCAAGGACGTGCTCACGTCCTCCTACGACCGCTTTGCCGCCATTGAGAAAAGCCTGACGGCCAAAGAAATCCGCATGGTGGTCGTCGGCGAATTTTCGCGCGGCAAATCGTCCCTGCTGAACGCGCTTATGGGTTCTGTCCACCTTCCCTACGCCAACGAGGCGACCACGGCCATCAACTTCTTTATTTACGGTCTGCCGGAAAACGAAACCGCGCCGCACCTTATCGTTGTGTTTCGCGACGGACACAGACAGCGGATCGAACTGAGCGAAAATCAGGACAAGCAGAACGCATGGAAAAAGGAAATAGAAAAGTGGGGCACGGAGCTTGACACGACCAGCAGCGATCTTCGCTCCGAAGTCGATTACATCGAGCTTTACATCGATCATCCTCTGCTCAATCTCGGCCTTGTGCTGATCGACACCCCCGGCCTGGAATCCATCCAGAAACACCATGAGGAAATCACGCGCCGCGCCATCGACACGGCGCACATAGCCATCTGGGTGCAAAGCACGGTGCAGCTCGGCGGCAACAGCCGCGAATGGCAGTTCCTGAAGGAAACCATCCGCAAGAGCTTCCGCAAGTTTCTGACGGTCGTGAACTGCTGGGACCTGGTAATGGAACCGCAGGACGAGCAGGACAGGCACACCCCCGCCGCCGTCCGCGAACGGAACAAGATGAACCATGTGCGGGGGCAGTTCCGCAAAATGCTGTCCGAGGTGCCGCCGGAAGAGCTCGACCTCATGACAAGCGAGCGCAATCTCTTTGGCGTCAGCGCGCGCTGGGCCCTGCAGGGCACTCCCGAACAGAAGGCGCGCTCCGGCCTGGACAGGCTTTCCGCCCGTATTCAGGAACTCTGTTCCGGCAGCGAAGCCCGCGCCGAAATATTCTACAAGCCCATGAAGCAGCTCGGCGTTCTTCAGGATACGCTGGAAAAGTATCTCAGCGAGTCGCTGCGCGCTCTGGAGACGGAAAACTCTCTGGAGCAGCAGAAAAGAGACTGCGAACTCCTTGAAATGGAAATCACGCAGCTCGAGCAGAAGATGCAGATTTCCATCAGCGAGACAAAGGAAGACCATACAAGAATATGTAACGAGTGCATCCGGCAGATAAGGGAAGAACTTGTGGAACCGCTGCGCGACCTCAAGCAGGAAATCGAGTTTCAGGTCACGCCGGACTATGTGCGCGAACGCATTCTGGCCAAAGACGCGACCGTCACGCTGCCGGACAATCTTCAGGAAGCCTACGCCGCAACCCTGCGGGAGGTCGGCGACAAGTGGAACGCGCAGCGCGAGGAGGTCGCGGCCAGACTTCAGGAACTGCGCCTGGACTATGCGCGGGAAATGAACAGGCATGTGGGCGACATTGCGTCCAGCCTGAATGGCCTCGACATTTCCCTGCCGGACATGGACGTGCAGTGCGATCTCGATCTGAGCGGCCTTGAAAAGTTCTACACGGAAAAAATGCGTATTGAGGAGAATATCGCCGCCTGCGAACAGCAGATTGACTCCTACAACAATCGCATAGGGCAGGAGGCCGCCAACGACACTCTGCTGGCAAACGCCAAAGAGGCTCTCAACAGGGCGGAGCGCCGCCTTGTGGAACTGGGGCCGCAGCCCCAGCCCTTCATGCGGCAGGAATCGCGGAAAGTTTCCAGCGGCGGCCTGTACAGCAGCCCGCGCTACTCAACGGTCGATGTGCCGGACTACACGCCCGTCAACGAATGGAAGGAGCAGCGCTCCAGACTTGAAGCGAGCCTGAACGACAAGGAAAAGGCGCTTGAGGAGGTCATCCGCGCCGAAGAGGAAAAAACCGGCCGCCGTCTGAGCATGGAGGCCGCCAAACGGCGTCTGGAGCAGCAGCTGGCAAGAATGCGCTCCAATCAGGCCGCGGCCGAGCGGCAGCAGCGGGAGGAGCTTGACACCCTGGCCGCCCGCGTGCACCGCCAGCTTATTCATGCCACGTCGGGGCAGCTCAACGGATTTATCCGCATGCTGGAAAAGAACGCCGCGGAAGGGATTGCCGGCGTATTCAATCATCAGCTCGACTACCTGCAGACCTGCGTGCAGGAACAGTTCATGGAGCCTCTGCACAGCAAGCAGGCAAGCCGCGAAGAAGCCCTCAGACTGTTTGAGCAGGGCAAGGCGGAAATCGAAAAGCGCAGGACGCAGCTTGAAGAGGCCCTGCAGGAACTGCACACGCTGCAACAGCAGACAGCCGCCTGCTGCGCCGCGGAATAACGGGAGGCACACATGGACTATTCCCGACTGCGCGAATGCCTGCCCCAGACAGACCGCGAACGATTCGACGCTCTCTGGGAACAGACGGGAGGCAATACCTCTCCGCTGCATGCCTGTCTGGCCGGAGCCTTCTCCACCGGCAAGACAACGCTGCTCAACACGCTTATCGGCAGCGCGCTGCTCCCTGTGGCTCAGGAGGAGACAACGGCCCTGCCCACCTTCGTGGAATATGCGCCGGCCCTGCGCTGCGAGCTGACGGGAACCGACGGCGTGACACCGATCACGCCGGAGGCTCTCCCGGCGATCATTACCAATCCCCCGCAGGAGGCCCGGCTGATCAGCGTCGGCCTGCCCCTCCCCTGGCTTCAGGGGCTTTGCCTTGTCGATCTGCCGGGCAGCGGCAGCCTTGACGAACGCAATCACGAATACAGCCGCGAGCAGCTCCGGCAGGCCGACGCCGTTGTTTACCTTCTGCCGCCCCGCGGCCCGTCCCGCGAAGATATCCGCAATCTGACCCTGCTGCATACCCGCGGCAAAAAAGTGCTTTCTGGCGTCGCCCAGTGGGACCTGGTGGAAGAAGCGGTGGCACGCGGCGAAAAGGAACCCGATCTCGCCGCATGGGCGGCGGACATTCACTATCAGACAGGGCTGGAATGCACTCTCTGCCCCGTAAGCCGGGCAGGGCTGGGCCGGGAACAGGTCATCGACTTTCTGCAACAGGCGGCGCGGGAGCTGCGCGACCTGCGTCTGCGGCGCTTTGTCGCGGAAGCCCGCCCCATGCTGACCGCCATGCTGGAACACTGCCAGGAAGCCGCGGCCATGCTGGCCGCCGATACGGAGGAAGCCCGGCAGCGGCATCATGAGGAGCTTCTGCGGCAAAAGCAGGAACTGCTCGAAACGCGCCGACAGGCGGAAAACCGCAGGCAGGAGGAAACGCAGGCGCTGCTGCAACGCTGGGACAGCGGCTGCGAAGACCTCTCCGTCCAGCTGGAAGAAGGGTTGCGCGCTTCCGCGGAGCAGTGGACGGACAAAGACGGCGAAGAAGCCTTTCTGGAGCGGGGCGAAACCCTGCTGCGGGAAACGCTCGCCCAGGCGGCCGTGCTGGGGCAGACGCTCTCGCAGCACTACGGCCAGCTGGAAATTCCCGAGGCGGAGCTGCGGAGGCGGCATCTGCATCTCGCGCCGCCCCCGCCCGTCGCGGCGGCGGATTTTCTGGACATGGGCCGTCTGGAACTGCTGGAAAAACGCATGAACGAGCTTCAGGAGCAGCAGCGGCAGGCGGCAAAAGACACGCAGGCCAGCCCGGACAGCCTCAGGACGGAAATCAGGGAACAGGAGCTGCTCCTCGACGACCTGCAAAACCAGCGGCGGGAACTTCTGTCCGCGCCCCTGCCCCGCATTGAGACCACCGAAGCGGCAACGGGCGGCCAGGCGCTGGGCCGCGCCATCGGAGAAATTGCCGACGTGGCCCTTCTCTTTCTGCTGCCCGTGAGCGCGGCCAGCAAGATCGGCAGTCTGGTGGGCAGGGCCGGCAGGGCATGCGGCATGTCCGCCAGGGCGGCAAAAACGGCGGCAGCGACGGCCAGGGCAGGCTCAGCCGTGGCGCTGAATCTGAACCGGGCGGGCCAGGGCGCGCAGATGCAGCAACCCCGGAGAGGCGGCCAGATTCTCCCCGACGTACTGGCCAAGTTCAGCAGGCTGGAGATGCTCACGCTGGGCTACTGGGGCGAACGCATCGGCAGCGCCCTTGACGGCGAACCCGTAGTCAGCTCCCACACCGACCCAGAAGCCCTCCGCAGGCAGCAGGAAGCCCTCGCAAAAATCGACGCCGCGCTCCGGGAGCGTCAGCTGCGAATCTTCGATCTGGAACACGAGCTGGCAGCCCCCCGCGCAAACATCGCCGCCATCGAGGCGGAAATAACCTCCGTCCGCACAGAAATGGAGGCGCTCGCCGCGCAGGCGGAACAGAAGAAAGCAACGGAGGAAGCCGCCCGGCAGCGAGAATTCCAGTCCATGCTGGCCTATGAAAAAAAGCGTTGCGGCAAGGAATGGCTGCACATATTCACGCAGCAGTGCCAGTCCATGCGGCGGCTCCTTCAGGCCATGCTGCGCAACTGGTGGGAAGGCTACCTCCCGGAGCTGCTCGACGAAAGAGAAGGCAGGGTGCGGGAACTGCTCGAACAGATGAAGGAACTGCCGGCCCTGCGGCAGCAGCGCGAGGCGGCCCTGCGCGCCGAGGAGGAAGGCGTCCGGCAGGCGCTGCGGGAACTTGAACAATGAACGACACGTGCGACGCGCTGCGGCGTATGCTGCGGCGCGAGACAAACGCGCTCTACCCCTGCCCGCGTCCCCCGGCCCTTCAGCGGGCGGGGGCGCGGCTGGACGCGCTGGCGGAGGCCGCCCCCGCGCTTCTCTGCATGCTGGCCGAACCCTGGCGGGAGGCCGTCGCCGGGCAGGAAACAGCGGCGGAAATTCTCCGCTGCTGCGCGCTCGTCCATCTCTATGCGCGCATCCTCGACGATGCCGTGGACGAAAATCTGCCCTGCCACCGGCTGGCGCTGCTCCGGGCGCAGCCGCTCTACTGGCGGGCCGTTTCCCGTCTAGGGCGGCTGTCTTCCCTGCCGCCGGACGAGGGAGAAAGACTCGTGCGGGAAACCGTCGAGGCGGTGCTGACGGACGACGACGCGCCCGCGCCGGAATACTGGGGCAGGAAGAATCATCATCTTCTGCTTGTTCCCCTGCTGCTTTCAAACGATGCCGCGGCATTTGCGGCGGCAAAGGAACCTCTGTCCGACGCCCTCTGTCTTCTTCAGGCCGCGGACGAACTGGATCAGGCCGCGACTGCCGACGCGGATGTGTTCGCGCGCCTCACGCTGGAGACACAGCGCAGGGACGTAATCCCCCGCCTCGCGGAACTGGGCTGGAAAAGCCTCGCCTGGCATCTCTGCGCCGTCGTCCGGGATATGCTGCGCCGACTCTGACCTCTACGGAACATGCCATGAATACCTTTTTTGAAACTGTCCGCGAAACTGTCGAAAATCTGGGAAAGGAATTTTCCCGCGCTCCCGAACTGGGCGACGCCGGCATGGCCATTCGCGTCATCGGGGAATACTCCGCCGGCAAGACCCGTCTGGTCAGGGAGCTTATCAGGGACCTCGCGCCCGCGGCCCTGCTGCCCGTCAGCTCGCAGGAAGTGCAGACGCGCCTGCCTCTGGAAGTTACCTACGGCGAAACGCCCGCCCTCCAGCTTGTGCGCCGGGCCTGGGATACGGAGGCGGCGCAGATACTGCGGGAACTGCCGGCCTTTCCCGAACGAAAGGATATTACCGACGAAGACCCGGGGGAAATGCGCCTGCGCCTTGCCGTCCCCGAGCCGCGACTGACCCTGGCCGAAGGCGACGGCCTCTATGAGGACGACACACAGCCCAAGCGGCTTTTTCTTATCGACATGCCGGGCTGGAATTCCGAAGACGACGCTTCGGGCGCGGACGGGCTGGAACTGAGCGAAGACTGGGAAAATCTTGCGCTGGTCTACGTCTCTCACGTCACGCGCCTTGATTCCGCCCTCAATCAGCGCCAGCTGGAACTTTTCCTGCAAGCCCTGAACGACGGAACTCTGCTCCGCGCCCGCGACAGACTCCCGCTTTTCTTTCTTATTACGGCCTGCCCCGCGGAAGAACGCGCCGCGGTAGAAAAAAAACTGGCGGAGCGCATACGCGCCCGGCTGGGCGACGACGACAAATTCCTTGTCAGAATCGCGGCCGTGGACTTCAACGCCATGTCGGCGGAAGAACTGACGCGCTTTCGCAGTGCCTTCTGGGATCATGTGCTTCTGGAAAGCCCCTCGCCGGCGCTCGAACAGAACTCCGTCAGCAGAAGGATCGAGAACTGGCCCGAAGCCTGCGCCCTGCGCCCCTACTTCGCCCGCTGCGCTGACTTCATCGCCCGCCTCGACGCCCTGTTCTCCAGAGTCTGCGCCACGGGCTCCTATATGGGAGGGCGCAGCATGCGCTTTTTCTCCGGGCTGGATGCTCCGGGCATGGTCAGCCGGGCCAGGGCCCTCTGGTACAAACAACTTGAAGAGCCCCGGGGGCTGGAAGCGATTACCGGTCTTGCCCTGCCGGAGCTGCCGGCCGATCATCCGCTCGCCCCGTGGCTGGAGGTCTACTGGTATCCGCGCCTTCGCGGCTTCCATGAGCGCATGCTCGCCTTTTTCACCCGTGCCGACCAGACGCTGGGCCTGCTGACCCCGGACATTGACGATCTGGAGGCATGGCTTGCCGAGCGCCTCGACGACAGCCGGCGCGCCGCCGGGGAGGCCCTGCCCCGCTCCTTTCGCCGCATGTGCGACAGTATCGCCGGCCTGCCCGAAGACATGCCGGAAATGCGGCGCATGGCGACCATTCTGACGCTCTCGCTGCTTGAGGCACGCTACGACGACGCCTGGCGGAGATGGCAGTGGTATCTGAACAGAACCGCCGACGAGGCCCCGGAAACAACGGACGACAAGTGAGGACGCTGCCATGCAGGATGCGAAACTGTTCTTTCAGGCTGCGGATCATCGCCATCTTTTTCTGTACCTTGACGCCCTCGCCGCAAGCGAGGCGCGCCGACAGGCCAATGTCGAGGAATGCGCCCAGAGAAGCCGGGACGAATATCAGCATCTGTACGCGCGCATAGAACGTCTGGAATGCGAACTGCAACAGGAAAAGGACGAAAACGCCCTCCTGAGGCATCAAATCAGCCTGGAAAGCCGCAGAACCGCCGCCGCCAACGCGCTGCTTGCGGATATGCAGAACGATCTTGCCGCCGCGCTCGGAGACACGGCCCGCCCCCCTGTCTCCGCCTGCGCCTCCCTGTATGCGGATATGGTATTCCTGCGCGAAAAACTCCAGAGAACGCAGACGTTTCCCCTGTTTCAGGAAGACGATCCCATGCCCTCATCGGCAAATCCCGCACAGGCCAAAGACGAACTCTGGCAGAACTACCTGCGGCATCTGGGCATAGAGGACATGCGGGAAATTCTCACCCGCTGCCAGAGCTACGCCGACACGCTGGCAACGCTGCCCCCCTCCGCCGCGGGATATTTTTCCCCGCTCCCCGATATCCAGCGATTCTTTGTCATGCTGATCGACTGTCTCGACGCTGTCGGCAACGCGGCGGCTCCCGGCGGCTCGGACACGTTCGCCGCCCTGCGCGACGACATAAGATCGCTGGCCGGGAAAATTGAACGCGCCTTCAGGGAACAGGAACAGGAGCTGGTCGAACTCTTTGCCGTCCTGTATGCCTTTTTCAAAAAAACAGAGATACCGGCCCGGCAACCTGAACACACGCCCGACGAGGGCGGACAGACTCACTGAACCGCCCCCGAAACGAACGCCGGAGCCGGAACCCGGCAGCGACATGCCCCGCACAAAAGACACCACACAAAAGGACGCCGCCATGCAGGATGCGGAACTTTTCTTTCAGGCTGCGGATCACCGCCACCTTTTTCTGTATATTGACGGCCTTGCCGAAACCGAAGCGCGCCGTCAGGCCGATGTCTGCAACTATGTCAAAAAACATCTTGACGACTACGAAGCCCTGCAAAAAAAAGTAGAGCGCCTGGAGCAGGAACTGCAACAGAAAAAGGACGCCTGTGCCCTCCTCCAGAAGCAGCTGGCACAACAGAACAGCGAAGCAGCCGTCCACAGCAGCCAGAAGACGACTACGGAAGACAAACAGGCCGGAACTGCTCCCGCGCAGGACAGCGCGGAATACTGGTACAGGCTCGGCGAGCAATACGCCTGCGGCATCGGCGTGCCGCGGGACGACGCCAAGGCCAGACAGTGGTATACAAAAGCCGCCGCCACGTTCAAAAAAGCCGCCGAACAGGGAGATGCCGACGCGCAGTACCGCCTCGGCACCATGTACAAAGAGGGCAAGGGCGTGCCACGGAACGACGACATGTCCTGTCAGTGGTATGCAAAAGCCGCCGCGCAGGGCCATGAAGCAGGCCTGAACGCTCTGAAACAGCTGGCAGAACAGGGACATGCCGACGCGCAGCTCAGCCTCGGCAACATGTATGCCAACGGCATCGGCGTGCCGCGGGACGGCGGCATGGCCAGACAGTGGGATGCCAAAGCCGCCAGACAGAGCCATAAAGTAAACCTGAGCGTTCTGAAACAGCTCGCCGAACAGGGGCATGCCGACGCACAGTTCAGGCTCGGCGACAGGTACAAAGAGGGCAAGGGCGTGCCCCGGGACGGCGACATGGCCTGTCAGTGGTATGCAAAGGCCGTTGCCACGCTCAAAAAAGCCGCCGAACAGGGAAATGACGACGCGCAGTACCGCCTTGGCACCATATATAAAGAGGGCAAGGGCGTGCCGCAGGACTACGTCAGGGCCTGTCAGTGGTATGCAAAAGCCGCCGCGCAGAAGCATGAAGCAGGCCTGAACGCTCTGAAACAGCTCGCGGAACAGAGAGATGCCGAAGCGCAGTTCAGGCTCGGCGACATGTACAAAGAGGGCAAGGGCGTGCCGCGGGACGACGACAGGGCCAGACAGTGGTATGCAAAAGCCGCCGCCACGTTCAAAATAGCCGCCAAACAAGGATATGTCGACGCACAGCTCAGGCTGGGTGACATGTACAAAGAGGGCAGGGGCGTACCGCGGGACGACGACAGGGCCTGTCAGTGGTATGCAAAAGCCGCCGCGCAGGGGTATGACGCAGGCCTGAACGCTCTGACACAGCTCGCCGAACAGGGAAATGCCGACGCGCAATACTGCCTCGGCTGTATGTATCGCAAGGGGGAAGGCCTGCTGCAGGACTACGATCTGGCCCGGCGCTGGTTCGAAAAAGCCATCGCACAGGGCCATGCCGACGCACTCAATGATTTCGGCAAAATGTACTAGGCTCCCCGCCGCCCGGCCTGCCGGTTCGCGGAAAGGCCGCGTTTTTCCACGAAACGACAGGCCGTATGGTTTGAAACGCGCAGCATTCCAAACTGAAAATACTCTGCCCGGCAAACCTGTCCGCTGTCACCTGCGGGCGGAATTGCAGAACAGCCCCCGAAGCGAACGCCGGAGCCGGAACCCGGCAGCGGCATGCCCCGCCACAAAAGACACCACACAAGAGGACTCTGCCATGCAGGATGCGGAACTGTTCTTTCAGGCTGCGGATCACCGCCATCTTTTTCTGTATATTGACGGCCTTGCCGAAACCGAAGCGCGCCGACAGACCGATGTCTGCAACTATGCCAGAAAGCGTCTTGACGACTACGAAGCCCTGCAAAAAAACATAGAACGTCTGGAGCAGGAACTGCAACAGGAAAAGGACGCCAACGCCCTCCTCCAGACGCAGCTGGCGCAGCAAAGTCGCGAAGCAGCCGTCCACAGCAGCCGGAAGACGACTACGGAAGACAAACAGGCCGGAACTGCTCCCGCGCAGGACAGCGCGGAAGACCGGTACAGACTCGGCGAGCAATACGCCTGCGGCGAAGGCGTACCGCGGAACGGCGACATAGCCTGTCAGTGGTATGCAAAAGCCGCCGCGCAGGGGCATGACGCAGGCCTGAGCATTCTGAAACAGCTCACGGAACAGGGAGATGCCGACGCGCAGTTCAGGCTCGGCGACATGTACAAAGAGGGCAAGGGCGTGCCGCGGGACAACGACATG